>NZ_JADEWV010000138.1 GCF_015207455.1 Microcoleus sp. LEGE 07076 | reverse complement strand
GGGCCGGGCGGGCGGTATTAAATTTGTGGAAAATACGATCGATGCAGTTGCTGCGGCTCAAACAATTTTTAATTTGCCGATCGAGGATGAATATCCCCAAGTCCTGCTGGCAGAAGCTAAGTACAACGCTGACCAAGAATTGTACTTGGCGGTATTGCTAGACCCGGTAGCCCGCCGCCCGGTACTTCTGGGTTCGAGACAAGGAGGTATGGATGTCGAAGGGTCGATCGAAAAAATGCAGCAGGTTGCGGTAGACCAAGAATTTTCGCCATTCTACGCGAGGCGTTTGATGCTGAAAATGGGATTGCAGGGAGACTTGATTCAATCGGTGAGCGCGATTGTCCAGAAAATGTACCGCTTGTTTGTAGAAAAAGATTTAGATTTAGTAGAAATCAATCCCCTGGGCATCAGTCCGAGGGGAGAGGTAATGGCTTTAGACGGTAAAGTCACCGCCAACGACGATGCCTTGGGGCGGCATCCAGATTTGGCCGCACTCTCGGAGAAGAGGCAAAGCAGCGGGTTGGGACGGGGAAAGAGAAGTCTCTATACCTCTGGCGATCGCTCCCATTCCCACTCGAAGGCGCAGCAATCGCCGGAGTTTGACCCCCAATCTCAATCCCCAATCTCGAATTCCGAATCCCTGGAATTAATCGAACTAGATGGGAATATCGGGATTTTGTGCAGCGGAGTGGGCCTGACAATGGCAACTCTGGATGCTGTAGCCCGCGAAGGAGGAAAACCAGCTAATTTTGTGAATATGGGTTCCTTAGACGGCTACGAAGCAGCAAATGCCCTGCGCGATCGTGCGGATTTGGCTCTGGAGTTAGTCGCTCAGGATAAAAGCGTTAAAGTGATACTGGTAAATATTTTGGCGGGCGCCTCCAAAACCGAGGAAATTACCGCCGCAGTAGTCGGCTATTTGGAACGGAAAGCTCGCGCTAACCGCCACATCCAAGTTGTGCTGCGTCTGGTAGAGATCGATGCTGATGCTGTTAAAAAGCGGTTGGGACAGTTGCCGGTACAGCTAGCTAGCACCTTGGATCAAGCCGCGGCCGCTTCTGTATCTTCGGCCAAGTAGCGGGAGTCGATCGGCAAAAGACGAGTTATGGACTCTCAAGTGGCAAAAAATGAATTTAACTCCTGAAAGCAAAGTCCTAGTACAGGGCATTACAGAATCTCCAGCGTCAACCCGCGCCGCCCTGATGATGAAAGCATACGGCACGAATGTAGTGGCCGGCGTGAGTCCCGGTAAAGGCGGGGGGGAGTTGGAGGGAATTCCGATTTTTGATTTGGTAGAACAAGCAGTGGCGGCAGTGGGTCACGTTGACACTGCGGTAATTTTGGTAGACCCTTATTCGGTGCTGGATGCGGCTCTAGAAGCGATCGCGGCAGGAATTCGGCAAATCGCGATCGTCACTCCTGGAGTGCCTCCTCTGGATATGGTGCGCTTAGTCAGAAAAGCAGAGGTTACGGAAACTTTGCTAATCGGGCCCAACAGTCCGGGGATTATTGTCCCGGAAAAACTGCTACTGGGAACTCACCCCAAAGAATTCTACACTCCAGGTTCGATCGGGATAATCAGCCGCAGCAGCACTTTGACTTACGAAATTGCTCTAGAACTGACTGAGGCTCGGTTGGGGCAGTCGATGGCGGTTTGTATTGGCTGCGACGCGATTCTTGGTTCATCGTTTATGCAGTGGCTGCAAATTTTGGACGAAGATGAAACTACCGAAGCCATAGTTTTGGTGGGGGAAGTTGGCGGGTGGAGCGAACAAGCTGCTGCTTCTTACATCGCTTCGGCGATCGACAAACCCGTAGTTGCTTATCTGGCAGGCCACTACGCTCCCAAGGGCCCGTATTTGGGCCACGCCGGCATCCTGATCAGTTCTCGGGCTGCTGCCCAGAAAGCTTTTGGAATTACGGCCAAAAACAAAATGGCTGCCTTTGAAGAGGCGGACATACCTGTGGCGGATCGGCCTTCGGAGGTTCCTAATTTGATCAAAAAATTGCTAAAGCAAAATTGATTGTTTCGGATTTATGGGGATAGGATGGGGGCGGTTATGCCCGATCGATCGAACACAATCAAATTAATTGGTACTGAGTACGACTGTCCCGATCAAATCACAGGATTTGCACTCGGTGTTCGATCGAACACTTGGATCGAGATGATTTTCTTACCAGAGTCCTCTGACGGGTCTTGCAGGCTGCGGTACTGGTGCTGGTAAGGGTGCGGGAAGGCGGCGCGCTGGAGCGGGGGTTGTGGGGGCAATGCTGGGGCGAGGTGCGATCGGAGTTTCGGTGCGAGTTGTTTGAGTTGTGCTTGTTGTCTGGCGCATCGACTCTTGCAGCAGGCTTTGCACATTTCCTACCAAACCCTGAACCTTCCCAACCGTGGCGGCAATGCTGGCAACATCTACATAAACCTCCGGCAGAGGATACTTTTTCAGGATTTCCAGCAGCGACAGCTTACCATTGTCGCCGGATGCCATAATCACCGCCGCCCGCAGGGCTTTGCCGCTTTCTGTGCGGCGATGAGTCCTAATTGTCTGGCCGATTTCGTCTGTAATTTTTTCTCCCGGGGTGCTGTAAACTACCCTCGCCAGAATAGCTGGCTTTAAACCGATTTCTAGACTCATCAACCCCCGCAGCACTTGTGGATCCATTTTGGAGAACCCGATAATTTGTTGGATGGTTGGTGTCGTAGTGCCGTTTTTAGCAAAGTCTTCTAAGTCGCTAATATTGATGGCTTGTGCGATTGGACCAAATGTCAGGACAACTTTTTCGGCCGCCAATGCTTTGCTGCTGCTAGATAATATGCTGGCGCTTGCTCCTAAAAACAGGGCAGTGCCGATCGATACAAATTTTGTTAACTTCATACTTCAGTTTCAGCGATCGATTAAAATTATTCTTTCGAGATTTGTACATTATAGATGCACCAGTTATTTTCTACAAGGTGGCGAATCTAAGTTATGCCCGCCCGCGTCAGGCGCACAATCTCGATCTTTTCGACCGCAATCGACTTGAAGAATAAGTAACCACATTTACAGAAATATTTTTTATTCTATTCATTCCACCTTCTACATCTGAGTGCCTTCAACATCTGAATGCCTTCACCCTTCTACATAAGTCCCTTCTAGAAATTATGTTGAAAACCAACCGCAAATCCAAGAAATCCAAACACAAGCACAGCGAAAAAACCACAGCCCTCAGCAAAAAAGAAGCAGCCGCACAAAAACGCAAAACTTCACAAAAACGCAATGAATTGGTACAGGCGATCGTCATTTGCTGCTTAATCAGTGTTGCTGTCAGCATCCCCCTATTGTTCATTGTTTCCCCTAAAATTGCCATTGCAGGAGGCGCAGCATTAGCTATCTTGCTGTTATCCTACAAATACCCTCGTCAAGCTTTGTGGGCTTTTCTCGTTTATCTGCCTTTTAGCGGTACAATTACTTACGCAATTGGCGGCGGGAATGCTGCATTTCAAGTAGCCAAAGATGCTTTCTACATACCAGCCCTCATCGCCCTCATTCAAAGCTGCAAAAAGAAACAATTACCTCTGTTCATTCCCAAACAAATGCTTTCTACCTTCAGCATCCTGTTGATGATGGCAATGCTAACTTTAATTTTTGTCAACGGAGAGATGCAGCTCAACCCGATGAAGGGCGACAAACCAATTCTACAAGGAATTCTCGGGTTAAAAGTATTGATAGGTTACATACCGCTGATTGCTTGTACCTATTATCTGCTCCGCACTAAGAAGGATTTGGTGTTTTTTAGTCGAATGCACCTAATTTTGGCTGTCGTTTGCTGCCTTCTCGGTTTGATGCAGTACCTGTTGCTGCAAAGTGGAAGATGCGCGGGGACCCGAGGAATGACCGGAGAAGAATTATATAAAGCAACACTGCAAGCTAGATGTTTTGTTGGCGGTTCCTTAGTATTCAGTCCAGAAGTTAAGTTTATCCGCTTACCGGGAACTTTCGTAGCGCCTTGGCAGTGGGCGTGGTTTTTAATTTCTAATGCTTTTTTAACCTTTGCCTCTACCTTTTGTGATCCTTCATTCTGGTGGCGACTTATCGGTTTATTTGGCATGGCATTAGTATTTGCAAATGCAGTTATTTCCGGGCAAAGAGCTGCTTTAGTTATGGTGCCAGTTGCCACAGGCATTCTGCTCATTCTTACGGGTCAATTAGTTAATTTAAAACGATTTATTCCCATCGGTGCAGGACTGGCAATTCTGCTATTTGTCGGTGCAGCAGTTAACCCAGAAATTATTGAGCAGCGGTGGGACAGTTTTGTTAACCGCTGGAATGCTGCACCGCCCCAGCAGTTTCTGTTTAATCAGTTGGAGCAGAGCCACAATTTTATCATTGACAAACCTTTCGGTAGAGGAGTGGGACGAGCCACTAATTCAACGCGGATATTTGGCACCACCCAACTAATTGAAACTTTCCAACCTAAGTTGATGTACGAACTAGGTTATGCGGGAATGATTGCTTTTCAACTCATGCTTTTACACTTAGCTTTTCTAAGTTTTCGAGCTTACCGTTCTGTGAAAGACAAAAGTTTGCGGAGTTACGGAGCTAGTTTTTGGGTGTTTGTGGCATTTATTACTATCAATCCTCAATACTATCCGCTGGATGTAGATCCAGTGTCAGTGTATTACTGGGTTTTGGCTGGAGCGATTTTAAAGTTGCCCAAAATTGACAAACAGGTGCAGGATGAAAAACACCTGGAACTTGAGGGACATGAATTGGAAGTTCACCATCAATTTAAGGAGAAAAAAATTATTGCATCTGCTCCCATTTGACAAAGGCAGTCTTGGACGAAACTGTCACATTAAGGAATGAGAATTAAATAACTTACCATTTTTATTGTTCTTGTGGGATGGGCTCTATAGCCCATCCCACAATCATGTGTAAATTATTTAATTCGCGATCCTAAATAAAGGTAGGTAGTTGCGATGAAAGCGCTCTTTTGTAGAATCAACAATAGCAAAGATTATTGCATCGGCTCCAATTTGACAAAAGCAGTCCTGGATGCAACTACGTACCTAAAAATTAATCCGAATCTTAGGCGAGTTGTGTAAGTCCAGAAAAGTTGGTAGTGTTGTAGTTTTAACGGACATGATATAAATTGTAATTTTACTGTGGTTGCCAAACTGGACTTCCAGCATTTAAATCCTTGTCGCTGGTCAATTTATTTAATCCAGAACCGTCGCGATTAATTACATACAAATTGCTTTTGTCACCTGTGATTTCATTAAATGTAAAAGCAATTTGCTGACTTTCATAAGACCAAGCTAATTCAGAAATCTCCGACATTCCTAAGCGGGGAGCTAGTTGATTTAGCTGGGAATTTTCCGGATTTATTGTGTATAATTTTTGCTGGTTGAAGTCTCCGGCAGCGAAAGCGATAAGTTTGCCATCGGGCGACCAGGAAAGTGCATCGTATTGGCTCGGTTTTTGGGTGAGGTTTTTGGCGGTTCCGCTGTTAATGTCGATCGCCCAAATATCCTGCTTTTCCCCCATCAAATCGCCCGCTTTCCCCTGATAGTAAGCAATCCGGCTGCTGTCGGGCGACCAAAATAGCTTGACGTTGTAGACTTGATGTTGCGGGTTGTCAGTCAAATTTTTGAGGTTTGTGCCGTCGGCATTAATCGTGTAAACTTGCTGTTGGGGATAGGTGCCGGACAAAAAAGCGATTTTTGTGCGATCGGGCGACCAGACAAGTTTGCTACCCCCGGATGTATACTCGCCGGGACTTTGAGTTAATTTAATCATTCCCGAACCGTCGGCATTCATTTTGTAGATATTTTTATCCTTGACAAATGCTACCTGCTGACCGTCAGGAGAAAGATAAAATTCCGATGAAATTTCGGTTTTAGGCGGTTCTCCTCCTACTTCCAAATCCCGAACTAATTTAGTTCCTTGAATACCCGAAGTGTCGCTTTTATAAAGCGATTGACTGCCGGGATCATCTGAGGTAAAACCGTCGCAAGAACGGGCAAAAACAAGTTTCTGGCTGTTGGAAAACCAAGCTATTTGAAAATTAGCTGCTTTGCAAGACTCCCCAGCAAACTGTTTAGTTAACCCGGAACCGTCAGCATTGACTGTATAAATGTCGGTGTCTGTGCCAACGAAAGCCAGCCGCCGGCCGTTGGGCGACCAAACTAAGGTATAGCTAGCATCTATGTTTGGTGCAAGTTCGCGGCGGGAGGAACCGTTAGCATTGACCGCAAATAAACTGTTTCTAACCTCGCTGCCGCGCTGTTGGAGAGCTGTAAACGCCAGTATACTTGGTTTTTGGGCTGCGGTTGTCCCAGGGCCCTGAAGGCTCGAAAACAGGGTAATTGCGAGTGTTAGGGCGATCAGGGCGATCGAGCAAAACCGCAATAATTTATGGAAGCTGAAAAGTTGCAGAATTTTCCACAAGCTTTTGGGAGGCGGGCAAGATGCCCACCCCACACTTAACTTAAACTCTTGTGGAACAGGCATCTTGCCTGTTCCCAATCCCAGCGGTAAAGGCATATTAAAACCCATTTTCTGGATTCAGATGCTAATTTTTACAGTGTTTGGCGATCGATATGTCGCGACAGCATCAAACTCTGCTTAATTCTACCAATAATTAGCTCAAACATTTTTTTGCGAGACGGATTCTTGCTGCTGGGCGGCATCCCTAACTCGCAACACATCAAATTCAAATCAGTAGCACTCATCGCCGACAACTTTTGCCTCACCTCTAATTCATGACCCTTTTTAGCTTGTAAACGCAGTTCTTCATAAACTTCGAGAACATTTCCTGCTGATAAATTAGCAGGCTTATTAGCATCAGCAACAGCAGGCAATTCAGAAGTTTTAGACCCAGCAGAAAGCCCTCCCCGCTTGACTTGAGCCTCAATCCTGGTTAATTTTTTAGAAACCTCCCGCAAGATTGCCTTAAGTTCGCCAATTTCATCAATTAACCCCCCGCTTTCTTCATCCGCAGCAGCCAAAATATCTTTTTTAATCATTTCAGATACTCCTCACACTCGCGCCACAATTGTTCAAACTCTCTCACTAATTCTCGCGGTAGTTCTCCCTCATTAATAGCCCGTTTTAAGCCAACACTTTCCCGAATAGTAGATTCTAAAAATCTAATTTCTATGTTATTATCTTTTGAGATTTCAGCGCAAAGTCTCTTAACTTCTCTCATGTAAAATTGAACTTCATTTGTTAGCAAGCCTCCATAGATTTTAGCTTTATTCATAAACACTGCAATCTTGGGAAACGGGTAAGGTTCAATCCGTTTCTGGAGCGAGTTTAAAACTAAACTCAATCCCCTAGAACCAAAATAATCTGGATTGACCGGAATCAATATTAAGTCGCAGCAAGAAAGTACGCTATAGGTGAGGAGACTGAAGGAAGGCGAACAGTCAAACAGCATCAAATCGTATTTGGGGAGATTGGGAGAGTTGGCGATTTTGCCGCTGAACCTGCGGATAAAATCTTTAACACTTTTACCCTCAAATCCGTCCAAATCTAACCAATACAATTCTTCTACTGAAGGGACAAAATGCAACTGTTCGTCAATCTGATAAATGGTGTCGAAACCAACGGGAAATTTAAAGTTCTGTCCCGCTTTTTTAAATACTTCTAGAGCGTCGTAAATTGTGAGTCTGTGCTTAAGAGATTTTTCGTACCACTTACCAAATTTATCATCTAAATGACCCGTATTTTCGTTAAGCCCGATCGCCTCTGTGAGCGACATTTGCGGATCTAGGTCTAACATCAGGACTTCTAAGTCGGTTCCTTGGGATATAATATTTCCCAGACTCCAGGTGACGGTGGTCTTTCCGACACCGCCTTTGAAGTTGATCACGGCTATGGATTTTGGACTCATGGCTGGGTTTGTTTTGATTTTGCTCAAATATAAATTAAAACATATTGTGGCGGTTAGTGCAGAGGGCGATCGCATACTAGGATCGGGATGTAGCAATTGATATACAAACAGGAAACTTTCATACTATATCGTTAACTAAGTAGAAAAACCTAAAAAAAACTAGATACCCGATCGCTTTAAGAAATCGGGGATATCACAGAACATCATGTCACATCAACTAACTCATTCTTTACAACTGTAGCCGTTGCAACTCCCTACACGCATAACGGAGAGAAGGCAAAGTAATGCGATCGACTCCCTGATGACATATTTCTAAAGCCAATATTTTTGCCGACCTTTTAGCTAATTCAATCCTCTCTTTTGTAGTCATTGTTTTATCTTTATAATCAGTAAGTTCATTGCATTCTTGACCTGACATATGACTATTAATATAATAAAACCACGTTTCAATATTTCGGGCTGGGACAAAAATAGCAACTTTCTCGTTAGGCAGTCGCGGATCTTTGTTTAAATTACCTGCTGTTTCGTCTAATGCTATATTTAAACAACGCATTCGCTCGTCCAAGCTATCTTCATCAGCATCAATCATTACTACTACAGCAATATTTCTGTAGTTACGGCTTCTATAACTTTTAATAAGCTCTGGATAATGCTTGAGTATCAAAGCATTGTTATTTTTAATTGTTTTTCCTTTAGGATTACCAAAGTCTTTAATTTTGCGATCGTCCAGGCCGCAGCAGATCAGATATTCTCTGATAAATCGCTCTTGGTCAATATCTTCACAGAGAATAGTTACTTCTGGTAAATCATCTCTACTCGTCATAAATCCATCCAAGTTCTATAAGCTTAGCAACTGATAAACCTTCTTCGACCGTATCAGTAATTCGCCGCACACGAACAGCTTCATTATCTTCTCGTTCAAACCAATAACCTGAATTGCTAGCTAAGTAATTAATTAATGAGGGGTGATGAGAAATTAACATTGCTTGTGCTTGATTTTCCAGACAATAGTCCATCACCCTACCCCACCAAGGTTTTATTTCCGGTAAAGCCAGGAAATTTTCTGGTTCATCAATACACAAAGTAAAATTCTCATCAGGAGAACAATATATTAAGGTATATAGAGCAATTAAAGCTTTTTGACCGTGCGATAATTCATTAAGCCTATAAGCAGCCTTGCTGGGACGGGTAAAAGATGCTGACAAAATCCTAACATCACCGGATTTAGAATTTTGAAATGAATCAAATCCTGGGATAATTTTTTGTAATTCCAGCGTTAGTTTAAGTATTTTACCTTGAGATTCTTGAGATAAATAGCTGTACCAAGCTGCATAGTTTGACATATCCCAGTTGGGTGAACTTGCCTCCTGACGGCTTTCCGATTCCATTATATAAGGGTTGATCTGTACAATAAAAAAGTTAGAAATCCGTTTTTTGAACCATGTAAGTTTTTGATTCTCAGGTCTCTCGTAAATAAAACCAATGCCAGAACGCGACCAATCAAAGAACGGTAAGAAAGCACCTTCGCGATTAGGATCGTCATTATACAGCCTAGCTTGACCTACAGGCATATCTCTATCCCCTGCATCAACCCAGAAATTAAACAGAGGTTGTCCGTCAAAAGTTAAGCTTTCTAGTCGCATTCTAGGAGGTGCATACTCTCCTTGATGTTCGATTTCTAGGGTATATTTATAAATACCATCATTTCCTTCAATATCTAATTCAAATTTTTGAATGTTGGATTTTTGCCATCTTGTTAAATCCTTGTTGGCAAACAAATCTGATACTTTATAATCTTGCTGGAAAGCTCGATCGCCTAAAATAAATTTCTGTAATTTTCTTAAAACCTCGAAAACGGTAGTTTTTCCCGATCCATTTGAACCCAGAAATAGATTTAAACTATCTACTCTCAATTCAAAATTGACCAGGCACCTAAAATTATTTACATAAATTCTCTTCAGCATAATTTTTATTTATAAAAGTTAGGATAACGATAAACTTAAGGATTGATTATAAATACATCTGTTATCCTACAAGACTTTGCACTTACAAGCCCAAGTCGATTATATACAGTTTGAAGTTGACACTGATGGCTGGCAATTTTGCCAGCCATCAAGTTATTTTAGCGTTTCACCAACTTCTTAGACACCTTCCGCAAGCGGATAGATTTTGGTGTTACTTCCACCAATTCATCCTGGCCGATGTACTCCAAAGCGCGTTCCAAACTCATATCGACTGGTGCTTGCAATTGAGCCAATTCTTCACCGCCAGATGCGCGGTGGTTTGTCAACTGCTTCGACTTACAGATATTCAGCTCCATGTCGTCATCTCGGTTGTTTTCTCCGATGATCATGCCTCTGTAAACCTTGGTTCCGGGGGTAATGAAGAATACGCCACGGTCTTCAGCATTTTTCAGTGAATAAGTAGTTGCAGTTCCTTCTTCAAAGGAAATCAATACTCCGTTGCGACGGGCGACAATTTCTCCGCCGAGGGGGCGATAGTCGAGGAAACTGTGGTTCATAATTCCAGCGCCACGAGTCAAGCGCATAAACTCGCCTCGGAATCCAATCAAACCGCGTGCGGGGACTGAAAATTCGATTTGGGTGCGGCCGGTGCTGCTGACGTGCATATCTTGCATTTCTGCTTTGCGCTGACCGAGGCGTTCGATGCAGCCTCCGACTGCTTCTTCGGGTACGTCTAAGACCAAACATTCAAAGGGTTCGCAGGGGCGACCGCCGACTTCACGGAAGATTACTTGCGGCTGGGATACTTGGAATTCGTATCCTTCGCGGCGCATATTTTCGATTAGGATTCCGAGGTGAAGTTCGCCGCGGCCGGATACGAGGAATTTGTCGGGAGAGTCGGTTTCTTCGACGCGCAAGGCGACGTTGGTTTGGAGTTCTCGCATGAGCCGATCGCGAATTTGACGCGATGTTACCAAACTACCTTCTTGACCGCAGAATGGCGAATCGTTCACCGAGAAAGTCATCTGCAAAGTTGGTTCGTCTACTTTGATTAAAGGTAGCGCTTGCGGGTCGTTGGGACAGGTAATTGTCTCGCCAATATAGGCGTCAGCAAAACCGGCAACGGCGACAAGATTACCAGCAGAAGATTCTGCGATATCAATCCGCTTCAGGCCTTCAAAGCCCATCAATTTACTAATTTTTGATTTGACAAGCGCGCCACTTTCGGTGATCAAAACTGCTTGTTGACCGATTCTAATTGTGCCGTTGTGGATGCGGCCGATGACGATGCGACCGACGTATTCGGAGTAATCTAAGGTGGTTACTTGCAGTTGCAGTGGCTTTTCGGGGTCGCCTACGGGGGGTGGTACGTGGTCGAGGATTTCTTCAAAGAGGGGCTTCATATCTAGCCCTTCGTCTTCGAGGTGTTTTTTGGCGTAACCGCTTAGGCCGGAACCGAAGAGATAGGGAAATTCGCACTGATCGTCGTCAGCGCCTAGTTCGAGGAACAGATCCAAGACTTTATCGACGGCTTTGTGGGGGTCGGCTCGATCGCGATCGATTTTATTCACAAAGACGATCGGGCGCAAGCCTTTTTCTAGCGCTTTTTTGAGCACGAAGCGGGTTTGCGGCATCGGGCCTTCGTTGGCGTCTACGATCAGCAAACAACCGTCTACCATACCGAGAACTCGTTCGACTTCACCGCCGAAGTCCGCGTGTCCGGGGGTATCGACGATATTGATCAGGGTTTCTTTGTATCGGACAGCGGTATTTTTGGAAAGGATGGTAATGCCACGCTCGCGCTCGATATCATTGGAGTCCATGACGCAATCTGGGATTTCTTCCCCTTCGCGGAAGACCCCGGACTGTCTGAGGAGAGCGTCCACGAGGGTGGTTTTGCCGTGATCGACGTGAGCAATGATAGCGACGTTGCGAATGGGAAGACTCATAATGCGTCTGGGACGTTAAACGAATTTAACTAAAGATTTCTTAATAATTGTAGCGCATGGAGTCAAGGGGCGATCGGGCGCGACAGTATAATCAAAGCGCTGACCCGCTAAAATTGAAATTATGGAAGTGCAACCCAAGGAAATTCAGCGTTACACCACGCCTGACGGCAGAGTTCCTTTCTCGGAGTGGTTAGACTCCCTCCGCGATCTCAAGGCAAAATTTAAGATTGACGGGCGACTCGATCGAGTTGGGACTGGAAATCTCGGAGATTATCGCTCAGTGGGAGAAGGTGTCTATGAGTTGAGGATAAATTACGGCCCTGGCTATCGGGTCTATTTTGGACAAGTTGGAACAACAATTATACTTTTGCTGATAGGCGGAGATAAAAGCACTCAAGAGCAAGATATCCGCAAAACTCAAAAATACTGGACAGATTACAGGAGTTAAGACAATGACAATGCCTAAGAGTTTACCTTATCACCCCTATAAAATTTCAAATCTCAAAAATCCGGCATATTCTGCTGGCTATCTCACAGAGATATTTGAGGAAGAATCAGGCGATTTGGAATTAGGAATCATGCGAAAAGCGTTCAGAGATGTATTTGAGGCTCTTGGAGAACCAAATATGTCAGCAGATGAGGCTTCATTGCACTTGGAAAAATTAGATAGTTTGCTGTCACAGAATGGAATGGCGACTATTTATGGTTTGGCTAATTGGCTGAATGCTCTGGGATTGAAGTTAACAGTTGCGGTTATTCAAGAGGATGAAGGGGAAGAGTCAGATTCTGTTAGTGCTGTTGAGTTGGTGGAGGTTGCTAATGTTTGATCGGGTGCGATCGCCCCTATGATGATTTACGAGTAGTTGCGATCGCACTTATGGAAGTACAACCAAGGGAAATTCAGCGTTACGTCAAGTCAGATGGTCAGATTCCTTTCGATGAGTGGTTTTATGCTCTGCGGGATTCTCAAGCCAAACTCAGGATTAATGTCAGATTGAAGCGAGTTAGTACAGGTAATTTCGGAGACTACCGCCCAGTGGGAGAAGGAGTCTGGGAATTGAAAATTAATTTTGGTCCAGGCTACCGGGTCTATTTTGGACAAGTAGAAACAACTATAGTGCTTCTCCTGTGTGGAGGGGATAAAAGCACTCAGGACGAAGATATTCGTAAAGCCAAGAAATACTGGATTAAATACAGGAGTCAAGACAATGGTTAAAAGTGTACCTTACCATCCGTTTCTGATTGAACAGCTCAAAGATCCAGTATATGCAGCGGGCTACCTCGCGCTGTTTTTGAATGAGCAAGAAGAGGGAGATTTGGATATTGGCATTTTCTCATCAGCTTTGAAAGATGTATTTGAGGCTCTTGGAGAACCAAATATGTCAAAAGATGAGGCTAAATTGCACTTGGAAAAATTAGATGTTTTGTTGTCACAGAATGGAATGGCGACAATTTATGCTTTGGCTAATTGGCTGAAGGTTTTGGGATTGAAGTTAACAGTTGCGGTTGATGCAGGGGATGAGGAAATTTCTGCGAATATTGTTGAGTTGGCAGAAGTTGGTAATGTTTGATTTTGGTCGATTTTTTTTAATCGCAGCTTGTAGTCTGTAGGGTGCGTCAGTCTTAAGGTTCGTAGGAAAAATTAGGGTTTTCCAACTGACGCACCCTACTAATTGTGCTTTCATTGAGATGCTCCCGGAGATAGCCTCTATTCATTCCCAATCAATTATAAAATAAAGACCGAATAATATCCCAAACAACAAGATCGCCCAAATGCCCATCGCAAGACTAAGCCCACCTATAAATAGCGCAGGCCAGAAAGCGCCTCTTAGCTTTGATTCAAATTTTTCGTCAGCTTCTTTTTTCTTCTTTAGACGTTGTTCTTCCTCGATTTTATTCCGGTTATTTTCATGATATTCCTGATCTTTGAGTCTCTGAGCTTGCCTTTCCTTGGTATCACAAAGTTTGTGGCTATAATAGTCAGGAGAGTCATGATAGTCACTTTTAAATACTAGCACTTCTAGATTTTTTTCAAGAAGAAAACCACAATACCTACACTCAGTGTAAGGATCATTTTCTTTTGTTTGTTGGTATTCATAAGGATGTCCACACTTAGCACAATTTATACGTTCACTGTAGTGCGATCTTGATCTAGTATCTGCGTAACTGAACAGGTTTGGTTGCGTGCATACTGGGCAGTTTATTGTTTTCTTTTTTTCTACAGTTTGGCTAATTTTTTGATAACAAGAATTATGAAAAAACTAGCTTTATGAGTATTCGCCAAGTTTTATGTGGCGGGCTTCGGAAAACTTTAAAAATCCACCACAAATAGTACAATTGACACCCCGGATGCCATCGCGACCTGTGTTACAGTGGGGACATTTGTAAGCTTCAGAACTTACCATTCCTCCGCATTCCATACACTTTAATAGGTCTGCCATAATTTTTATCCCATTCGCTGGTCACAAATTTATACAAATTTTACACGAACTCTTCCATATCTGTCAAAATTACAATACCTCTAGACTGAGGTTATCCCTGGAAGCCCTCCGGGTGCGTCAGTCTTAAGGTTATTACGAAGAATTAGGGTTTTCCCACTGACGCACCCTACTACTAATGTTGCTGAATTGGCGGAAGTTGGTAATACTTGATTGGGGTCGATCGCCCGTATTATAATCAGCTAGCAGCTACGATCGCACTTATGGAAGTACAACTGAGGGAAATTCGGCGTTATATTACCCCAGACGGTAGAAATCCTTTCGCAGAGTGGCTTAGTTCCCTGCGAGATTTGAGTGCAGTAGTTAAAATTGAACAAAGGCTCGATCGAGTTCGCTTGGGGAATTTAGGAAACAGCAAGTCTGTTGGCGAAGGAGTCTGCGAATTAAAAATTGATTTTGGGCCTGGGTATCGGGTGTACTTCGGACAAGTTGGGTCAACAATAGTGCTTGTCCTCTGTGGTGGAGATAAAAGCAGTCAAGAGCAAGATATTCGTAAAGCGTATGAGTATTGGAAAGAATATGGAGAACGCGAAAATGCCAACGAGCGATAGTTATCAAGATTATCTGATTGAAGCCCTCAAAGATAAAATACACGCTGCTGCTTATCTAACAGCGCATTTGGAAGACGAAGAGCCTGAAGCAGGTTTGCTTGAACTCGCACTTAGCAATGTGTTTGAAGCTCTTGGGAAACCAAATATGTCTGCTGAGGATGCTAAATTGCATCTGGAAAAATTAGATATTTTGTTGTCGCAGAATGGAAGCGCAACAATTTATCCTTTGGCTAGTTGGCTGAAGGCTCTGGGATTGAAGTTAATGGTTGCGGTTGATGCAGGGGATGAAGCGGAAAAAGCAGGTGCTGTTAGTGTTGTTGAGTTGGTTGAAGTTGCTAAGGCTTGATTGGACGCGATCGCCCCTATGATGATTTACAAGTTGTGGCGATCGACCTTATAGAACTACAACGATAGAGCAATTCAGCCTTACGTCAAGTCAGACAGTCAGATTCCTGAAGTGAATATGCCCGATCGCCCAGCAGATCAATGGCTGACATCGCTGCTCTGCTAAAATTGGCGCGGACGTTTGATGTGCCGATCGCACAATTGTGAGATTTTGCCCAAAAGTAGCAAATTACACTTAAAATAAACCAGTGCCAACCAGTTAGACCAAGACGGGCGGCATCGGGGCCCAAGTAAAACAGATTTGAGAGTTGGCGGATGGGAAAGGGCGAAGTCTGGAACAGATGATATATACTCAACGGCAACTGTAGCTGCTCGATCGCCCGTATCGGTCTACAATTTGTAACGTTGAGCCTTATTGAAGTGCAGGAGTGGAGCTGGCTTGGATAACGCTAGTCTGTCAAGAAAACCCCCGCAAGCCTCGGAGCTTGTCGCCGACGAAATTCCAGAAGCAGTGCGAGACCACCCATACCCAGAAGCAGGAGCGAGTCAATCCAAGAAAAAAGGGCTGATTTGGAAACTCCTAGGGTTGGCCGCATTAGCCTTTGGGGTCAGCATTTGGCTGCACCTCAACTTTAACTTTTTCCCAACCACCAGTCAGGCAGAGCAAAGTCAAAAAAACCCAGCAGCCGCGAGTTCGCCGTCAGGGGTGGCCGCGAGTCCAACTACTAAATCAAAACCCGCAACCCCAGACAACCTGCTGGGACACTTGCCTTACCCAGAAGCACCAGCCGCAGACTTGGTAAATGTCACCTCCGACGGTGGCATCAAACTCCGCAAAGCCGCGGCAGCAAAATATCAAGAAATGGCCAACGCCGCCGCCTACTCAGGGATCTATTTCGCTCCCATATCCGGCTTTCGCTCCGTAGAAGACCAACAACACGTATTTTTTGACGTGAAAGCCGAACGCAGGCAAAACGCCACCAAGCGAGCCGAAGTCAGCGCTCCGCCTGGATATAGCGAACATCACACCGGTTACGCGATCGACATTGGCGACGGCTCCGCCCCCGAAACTAACCTCAGTCAAAGCTTTGACAGTACCCAAGCATTCAAGTGGCTAGAAGCCAACGCTCCCGCCTTCAGCTTTGAAATGTCCTTCCCCAAAAACAACCGCCAAGGCGTCAGTTATGAACCTTGGCACTGGCGGTTTGTAGGCGACAGGCAAAGTCTCGAAACTTTTTACAAAGCTCATTCGATGAAAAAGTAGAAGTCAGTTGACAGTTGTCAGTTTTCAGTTGACAGTTGACAGTTGTTGGGAAAATCAAGGAAGATTTTCGCAATTCTCCCCCTCTCCCCCTCTCCCAC
>NZ_JADEWV010000137.1 GCF_015207455.1 Microcoleus sp. LEGE 07076 | reverse complement strand
GGGGGCGCGCTGGCCACTCTGCTGGCTGATACTGCAGTCGGAGGCGCGATTGGCGCAGCAGCGGGGGGTTTGGTCGGCGGTTTGGTCGGTTTGGGAGTTCCCGAAGACAAAGCTAAAGTTTATAGCGATCGCCTCTCGCGCGGAGAATATTTGGTATTCGTAGAAGGAACAGATGCCGAACTTGCCACTGCTGAAGGAATTATGAGCGTGCGGGGCATTCAGGATTGGGGCATTTATGACGTGCCTGCAGAAACCGGCCGCAAAGCTTCGGCCCGCGACAAACGCGCCGTCGGGGTATTTTCAACCCGCCGCGAGACAGAACACGCCTTGGGAGAACTCAAAACTGCTGGTTTCGACATGAATCGGGTTTCGGTGATCGCTAAAGATGCTGATTCTAAAGGGGACATCGCAGGCATTGACGTGCACGACAGCGCCGACAACAAGGCCGATGAAGGGGCGACCAAGGGCGCGCTCACAGGCGGCACTTTGGGTGGTCTGACGGGCTTGTTGGTGGGTCTGGGCGCGTTGGCAATTCCGGGTATCGGGCCGATTATGCTGGCAGGAGCCTCAGCTACAGCGATCGCAACTACGCTGGCAGGTACTGCTTTGGGCGCAGCAGCAGGCGGCTTGCTGGGAGCTTTAGTCGGTTTGGGAATTCCTGAAGAGGAAGCTAAAGCATACAACGATCGCGTGGCGAGAGGAGATTATTTGGTACTGGTTGACGGTAGCGAAGCAGAAATCGCTAAAGCTGAAACGATTTTGAGCCGCGGAGGCATTCAGGATTGGAACACCTACGACTATCCCAGCAGTGTCGATAGCGCTCGGGCAGATTACGGCGCTCCTGGCACTCCCGGCGTTGATACTATGCCTCGTATCTAAGACCGCAGTCAGGGCGTGACCGATCGCCCTCGGTTTTGATACTTCAGACTTGGTTTGGGTATTGTGTCTGCCAACGGCAAGGCAGTCTCACTCCCGCACTCGGATTGTTTATGGGGTAGGCCTTTAGGGCTTGGCCGGTAAAATTCTCTCAAAAGTCGGCTTTTTCTCTGAAAGCTGGCTTTTGTTTTGTTTGGGAAACTTTAAAAAAGCCACAGCAGTCAAAAAAATGCCACTGTATGTAAACTCTAAACCCATACAGAGTAAGTCTTTGCCCGTGCTTGTATCTCAAATCTCAAATGGTACGATATGTTAAAAGTTTAATTTTGATGGGCTGGCTGGGCTTTGGGTCCGGGGTTCGATCGGCTACCTTAGTTTTTACAAGAAAAAACGGTAGTGCTTTTGAAGTCTGTAACACTCACTACTGCTTGATTGCAAACTCCGCAGTACGATCGAATTTGATGACATAAATTACAGCAGATATTGCTTGGTTAGTCAAAGAGCGACTATCTTTAATTATGGGATAGCTAATTTCAGCAACTTAATACAGGTGAAGTAGCCCGTCCCGCTCGCCCAGTATGGTCTGCGGCGGTCGGCAACTATTAAAATAATATTGTCGGCTCCTTCGGTCAAGATTTAGGTTGGTCATTGGTTGGCTGTAGCAGCCAGATTGCCGCTGGCAAGACCTGTGGCATGAATACAGTTTTTCTGGGAATGCCTCAGCGAAGCATTTGAACCGCTCAGGAACAGCTTTTATGTCCGGGAGCGCGTCTGGTGTCGGGCTTTCTGTTAATTAGAACCGCAAGCGCTCATGGATCGAGTAAAGATTGACAGCAAGCACAGCATCGCGGGCTCACGTCCCTGGCTCGCGGGAGATTTTTTGGCGAAATCTCCCGCGAGGCTTTGCCTGTTGTTTGCTTCGCCCGCTACCATCAGTTCAGAACTCAAAGGGAAATATCCTTCCTGTTGGATTTCACTGGCACCGAGCACAGTGGGGGGAGGTGAAACTAGCTGAGCTTACCGGGTTCTGCTTTGATGGGCGATCGAGCATAGAAGCCAGAAAGTAGAAGACATTCGGACTTGAATCTTCGAGTTCTTATTTCTTTGTGGCAGTAATAAATCTGCTGGCCTGTACCAGCAATTTTTCGGGTCAGAATGGGGCGGGGATGCCACCAGCAATACCCAAAATATGCGATCTACCTTGACAAAGGCGATCGACAACTTCTCGGTATTTTGGTAAATGGTTAGCAGTTAATAGTTAGTGATTAGCAGTTAGTATAAATACAACTAACAATTAACAACTAACATCAACCGCCAACTAATTAATTACTAGCAAAATAATAGTTACAGGGCTTACAGGTGGCGAGAAACTCGGTTTGTTCATGAATGTCGCGCTAAAAATACCCAGATTCTTTACCAGAAACCGGGTTTTTCGTGAGCGATAACTAGGTGAGCAGGGTGATGCTAGGAATCAACCAGTTGTGATTGACAATTGTTGTGGCAGTATTTGTTCAAAAAACATACTGCTAAACACGATCATACAAATTTTCAGACAACATAGAAGATCGAGAAATTAAGGAAACTAACTCTACTTTTTTTATGAATTTCACTGAGATTTTAAGTGCCGATGAACTTTTAACTAGACATAGAAACGGGGAACGAGATTTTCGAGGAGCGAACCTCATTGCAGCTCATTTGATTGAAGCTAATCTCAGTAGAACAAATTTGAGCTGTGCTAATTTAAAAGGGGCAAACTTAATTAGAAGCAAACTAATTGGAGCTAATTTAAATGGCGCCGATTTGAGCGGGGCAAATTTATCTAAGGCGAAATTAATAGAAGCTAACCTCGGCAGTTCTAGTTTAACTGGAACTGTGGCGATCGGAGCAGATTTTAGCGGTGCTAATCTCAGCGGAGCAATATTGTCTCGCGCTGACTTGAGCAAAGCTCTTCTGACTGGAGCGAGTTTAGTAGGAGCGTGTTTGCTAAGCAACTCGAAACTAAGTGAGGCTAATTTGAGCGGGGCGACGCTTAGCCGAGCAATTATGAGCGGGGTTGATTTAAGCAAAGCAAATCTGACTAGATCCATTCTCAGCGAAGTGGATTTGAGCGGGGCCAACCTGAGCGGAGCAATTCTAATTCGGGCTTATCTCAATCGCGGAAATCTCGGCGGCGTCAACTTGGTTGGGGCTTATTTGAGCGAAGCAAGTCTGCGGGAGGCTTGTATTTGCGCTGCTGATATGAGCGGTGCTGACTTGAGCGGTGCTGACTTGAGCGGTGCTAATTTAAATGGCTCTAATTTGAGTGGTGCTGACTTACAAGGAGCTAATTTAAGTAAAGCGTATTTAAATGGTTTGATTTTGCACAATGCTGATTTGAGGGCTGCGAATTTGAACAAAACTTCTTTGCGGGGAGCTGATTTGAGTGGTGCGAATTTGTCGGGAGCTAGCTTGTTGGAAGCGGATTTGCGGGGGGCAAATTTGAGCCACGCCAATTTGTCAGGAGCGGGTTTGCTACTAAGTTCTTTGACAGGGGCAAATTTGATTGGAACAAATTTGTCAGAGGCAAATTTGATTGGGGCGAGCTTAAATGTAGATAATTTGAATCAAGCTGCTTTGGGCGGGGCTATTTTGCCGAATGGAGCTACCCACAGTCGCGATTGATCAGTTGGAATCTGTTAGTTGTGATAGCAACCGATGAAAGTTAATTAAAACAAATGCTAGGAGCGGGTTCACCCACAAATGAATTGGTGCATCTATGTTTTGCCTTTGAGCTTGCTGTAGAAAACTCGCGAGTCTTGCACCGCGAACTCGCGGGGACAACACTATTAAATAGCTGGCGCTGAGAGATGTCTAATAGCAAATATTGGACAGTAGATTGAAGTCTGGTTGATATCTTATCATGTCGATTAAAAACGATAAAATTGGTTCGTAGTGCGGAATGCGAGTCCGCACTACGAACCGTTTTTGTGATTGTAATTGACAGGATATGACATGATATGAGTCGCTCAACTATAATACCTATAAACCAGGTGTATTTTAGAAATCTGGTTTCGGATCAGCGCGCTTTCACAGTAATATAAATAATCTCAAATCTCAAATCTCAAATCTGGCGACTGACGTTTAGTATAATAGTGCTGGCGATTTTGGTCTGTCCAATGAGATTCCGACCAATTCGCATCTGGTTCGTGCGCTAAATGGAGGTAGATTAATTCTGGCGATCGACAAAAATATCTATCCTCTCCTAAGTAGCGTTCAACAATATCTTGATCCTCTGCTCCCCAGCCAATGAATGTCTCATCCCATCCGCCTATTTCTATTAAGCGTTGGCGTTGAAATATGGGTGAAACTCCAAACCGCTCCCGCCGTGTCAAGTGCTTAAATAGCGCTGTCGGCATATCTTCGGGTGCAACTTTAAATTTTTCTTCAAGTATGGCAGAATTTTGAGCGAAATCCAGGCGGGAAGTATCGCACATCATTCGATAGCCAGTGACTAACATTTGGGATGAAATTTGAGCCATTTTTAGATGGCGGTAGAGCGTATCTTGGTAGGGAATAAGATCGACATCAAAAGCTGCTACCCATTCCCCGCGCGACAGAGATAAACCTAAATTTAAAGCTTTGGTTTTATGAAAAGTTCCTGCACAGGGAAGATAATTGTAGTTAATTGGTAAGTTGATAATTTCTGGTAAAATCCAAGGTGAAGGAACCCGATCGAGTTCAATTAGAATGATTTCACAAACAGATGATAAACTTGCGGAAGCTTGAGTCTTCCACCAAGCTAGTTGAGTCTTTAAATGCTGTTGGCGTTGGCGGTAGGTAATAATTAAGGATAACTGAATTTCATTCACAACTATAATTAGGGGTGAAATTGGTGGTAATTTCTAAAAATTGAGGCTGTAAAATTGGTGGTTGGAGTAAATCGCCAAAGAGAGCGCCTTTTGTGAGAGATTGTAAGCAAGAGATGATATTGCGATCGCGCGTTTGCTGAGGCGGCAATTGCTGGTGATGTTGGTTGCGAGTCCCATCGCTGTGAGAAAGATGGATGACTTTCCCCGCGCTATAAATCTCGATCCCCAACAGGCTAGCGCGAATTAACAAATCTTGGTCTTCCCATCCCCAACCTGTAAAATTTTGTTTGTACCCTCCTAAGCATAATAGGGTTTGTTTGCGGGTACAGATCAAACCGCAGCCCGGTCGATCGCGATCGCCCGCTACCGCCCGTACAATATTAACAGCGGCAATCTGTTCGCGGATGTGGATGTTGTAAGTATAGCGTTGCCGCTTTAAAGCTGCTGTTTGCGGGCGAGACTCTTCTACAGTTTTCACTGAGCAAATAATCCCATTTTCTCGCGAGTTGGGAGATACAGGAAATAACTGCGGTAGATTTTCTACAGATTCTGCCGCATTCTCGATCGATAATAATTTCAGAGTATTTGGAGATAAAACAGAGTAGAATAATTGTAAAATAGCTGGTCGGTTCCAGATAATATCCGCATCAGAAATAAGTAAATATTCGGCGGTGGCGCGAAGAATTCCTTGATTGATTAATTGAGATTTATTAAAGTTAGGTTGAGGATATTTTAACCACTCTACTTGTTTGAGTTGGGCTAGCTCGTGCAAAGCAATTAAACATTGAGAGTCTGTTGTTCCACCATCGCAAATAATGATTTTAGTGACGGGACAACCCACTAAGAGCGATCGCACGCATTCGCCGATTTCAGGACGGTTTTTAACGGGGATAATTACCTGCAACATAATGTCTGTTCTCTTAACTGCAATAATTAAAGTCCGCACTACGAACCGTTTTTGTGGTAATCGACCGGACATGATATAACATGATGTTTTTGACAGTTTGAAAAAAGAGGCTAGCTAAACAAGGAATTGCCAAGTATAAAATCAATCTAAAATCTAAAATCGTATGAGTTTTCCCAGTTTAGGGAAGCACCGGTAATATAATTGAGTTCGATCGCCTCTGCTGTCTTCAAAGGGCGCAAATCTGGTAATTTACCCTCGCGCACCGCCGCAGTATTTGCAATCGCTCTACTCTTGAGTTGCTGAATCAATTCTAAACGCACCGGAGCATTTAATCCAGTTTGTCGATCGGTAGTTAGGGAACCGTCTCGATGTCGGCGAAAATAAGCATAGTCAGGAATATTAACTATTTTTGCAACAAATTGCGATCGCAGCAAAAACTCACTATCTCCAGAAAACCGCAATCCCGTAGCAAAACCGCCCAATCTTAAGACCAAATCCCGCGAAACTAAGCTAGTAGGGTGCAACAGCGGATGTCCGGGTTTTTCTGCTAGTGCGGCGCTGACATTGAGAGGATAAACAACAGGTAACAGCCTATCATCTTCAAACACGCGCAATTCCTGCGTTCCGACTAATTCAGCACCAGTATTTTCGGCTGCGGCTAACAGCAATTCTAAGCGATTGGCGCTAGACCAATCATCAGCATCTTGGAACAAATAAGCGTCATAGTTTGTTAGTGCAATCGCCTGTTGAATTAAGCGGTAAGGCCCGACATTCACAGCCGAAGCTAATAAAGTCACTCCCGGAAACTCTCGGACAATATCAATAGGTGGCGACTCTGAGCCATCATCAATCACCACAATACCTTCCAAAGGTCTAGTTTGAGCTACTAGAGACTGCAAGCAGCGATGTAGAAACTGTTCGCACCGATAATGGGGAATCACCGCAAGTACGCGAGATTGATTTGTGATTAGATGATTGTTCGTATAATTGATGTTACTTTCATCAATATTGTTGGCAATTCTCGGGAAAATGAAACGATTGTTTTTTGGATAATCCTCCGATTCTAAACTTGTAAAATTTATGTTAGTAGTACCCCAATTAAAAGCGATGTTTTGCCGTTCTAATTCTATAGCAACTCCTAAAAGACTCCAGCGATTTATTTCTAACTGCGGTAGTGCGGCTTTTAGCAAAGGCGTTGACGCCATCCAATTCAAGGCGGCGACAGGATGTTGTTTAGCTGTTTCTCGCGGTAATTCCACCGCTGTAGGTAAGGATGCTATTGCGAGATTTGTTAGTTTAGGTGGCAAAAGCATTATATTTGTATTAGCAGTTAAAATTGCTGTGACTTCTGTATTAATTGTCTGTAAAGCTTTCAAAAATGATGTTAAAGATTCAATATTAAACTCGAAGAAATCGAAATCATCATCATCGAAGGTGTAAATTGTACTTACACCGCGATAACTTGAGGGATCTATCTGAATTATATGTTTTAATTCATATAGTCCATTGTGCCCCAAAACGGCCATCGCATTCGTTGCCCAGTCAGGATTGTCGTTACCCAGTATAATTAGAGTTAAACTTATCATTACGTGCGATCGCAAATAACAGACTGTTTGTAATTCATCTCTCGTGCTAATCTTTCAAATGCCGAAGCGCGCATATCCGGCGGTGCGGTAGTAATTAAACATTGATAAGCTAATTCCGATTCTCCCTCTGCCAACCAAAGTTTAGATAATTTTAACAAAATCGGCATCCAAGGTATGGGATCGATATCTCGATCGGGTAAGTTGGCGCTAATTAATCCAGCATGATATTTAATTTTATCTAACCATTCTACGGGGTTAAGCGGTTCTTGCCAAAGCAGTTTAGCATATCCTTGTTCTAGTTCGGCTCGTGCTAGTTCTGTCGGTAAAGTTGCTGTGGCTTGTAACTGAGATAATGCTGCGGTAGCTAGGGAATCGCCCAGAATAGATTGCCGCCAAGTTAACCAAGCGTCTAAAAAGCGATCGCCCGTTGTTTGTCGGTGGTTAATACTGGGCGTGAAGGTTTTTGGGTTGACTAACTCGCACCAGGATGCTAAGATTTGAATCTGGAATCTGGAAGCCCAAAAATTTAAATCTCCGATTAAAATAGATAAGATTGGTTTCCAGGCGATCGCGATATTGGGATTTTCGCGTTTGGCTTGATTCGCTGCTAGATTGAATGCTGCTAATAAGTGCTGAATATTTAAGACATCTAGCTTACCAGCATCAGGTAAATTGGTATTTTCCCAGATGGATCTAGCGGTGTTATTGTCGAATCCCAAACTGGGAATTAGTAAATCTACGATCGCGGAATATTCCCGGCAATTCATCTCGGCTAAGCGCTGTTGGGCGTGGCGGTAGATATTTTGTCTGGTTGGGCGATCGGCTAAAAAGCTGCACGCAAACAGCAATACCCGTACAGCCATCAATTCTACTGCTAATTCCCGACAAGTTGAACGCTGTAAAAGCCTTGCGATGTGTTGTTTGGCGAGCGGCGATATCCCCGAATTCACCATCGCTGTCGGCTGAATTAAACTTTTTAACAATAATGCAATTTCTCTCGCTTCTCCTACAGGTAATAAACCTGATTTCAACCACTCGCCCCAAGATTTTTTAGTCACCCATTCGATCCACTCGATATCGCTACAACTTTGGACATTTTCAAGTTGACTTAAATCCGATGAATCTACGATTACTCTCCCTTCAACTTGTCCAAGTAAATTTTCCAACCAAAGCTGTAAAGGTGACAAATCAAGAACTTGCTGCGGTTCGACTTGCACCCAAATATCTACCTCTGCTTGATTTTGCCGAACTATCTGATAATTAAAAATTCCCGGAAATTTAGGTAAACAGATTTCTCCAGGATATTTCCAGCCTTGCTGAGTCTTGATTTGTTCTTGACTGCGGCCGAGAATTTTGGCAGTTATTTGCGATCGCCCGCAACCACACGCATCGGAAGATAATTGCAGGCGATCGCCACATTTATATCGAATCAAAGGCATTGTATAATTGAATAAATCTGTAGTGACTAATTCACCGTCAATAATTTCATACAAACATCGATCGACATCTAAATGCAGCCGTCCGTATTCAGGACAACTCAAGCCCGAAATCCCCGTTTCTTGGCAACCGTACTCGTTAATAACAGAAGCTTTAAAAACCGATTCAAGCAACTGTTTTTGAAATTCAAATAAAATCTCACCGGTACAAATTACTCCTAAAACAGCAGGAATTGAATGCCCAACCAGGGCGGCCGCAACTTCCGACAAACGACTGGGATAACCTCGAATGACAGCAGGTTTAATCTGCAACAATTGCTTTAAATTTTCCAGCCAATCGGGTGTGATATTTCCAATTAACGCAATATCGTTAACTCGAAGTGGCTGCAAGCGGCTGGCGAGATTAATAATTGGGACTTGTTCGTCAATTCCCCACCAACCTAAAGCGCGTTTTCGTGCCAACAAACGCGCTTCATTCCACTCATTCCCGGCAAAGTAGGTAAAAAAATCACCCGAAGTTCCGCTAGTCATTCCTCGGTAAACTAAATCGTCAACACTCGCCAGAAATAACCCAGGATTTTGCCGAACAGTTTGTTTGGCAATTGGCTGCAAGTTGCTAAAAGCTGTTTGCCAATCTGGTACAAGTTGTTTCAAACCCGATGGCGAATCAATTAATCCAGCTTGCAAAAAACGGTGGTAATTTCCCGGCACAGTTAAGGCAATTTGTAAAACTCGTTTTAATTTGATTGCAGTGCGATCGCTCAATTCTATCATAAGCTCTAGTGGCTCTAATTATGACTGGCGCGCGAGCCGTCATTACCTTTATTTTTCACAAAAATCCTGAACTTTAGCCAGAAAATTCGGTAAAAAACCCGGTTTCTTTGGAGTGCGTAAGTTTGGTCTAATTTGTGGGCTGGGCTGTGAGTTTTATCGGTATTTGATTGAGTTTAAATTATTTTTGATTATCTAGGTTGGCGATTTTATCTCCGATTTCCAGCCAATCTTCTTGAATTAAAACTTGTCTGTCTTCCGACAATTTAGGTAATTCTCCCCGCTGTATTTTCAGCGGTTTTTCGCAAGAATTTCCTAATGGTTTTAGATAACTTTTGAAAACCCAACCCACTCGGAAATCAGGTGCATTCGCAAACACCCCTTCATTAAGATTTGTGGTGCTAGAACTAAAGTGACTGCCAATCTTTACCCACTTTCCTGTTGCATCTCGATCGCCCATCACGACTTGCCAACCTTTGGGAACCAAGCCGATAACCGGGCCGTTGGGGGAAGAACGGATTGTCAGGGGATCTTCTTGGGTGACGACTTGGGCGAAGGGTCGAGGTTTGCCTCCGTAGGGACAATTTTGAGCCTGTAAGGTTGTTGGCGACAAATTAGCAGAGGAGGCGGAGGTTTTGACACCCAACAGCGATAACAGCATTAAGCTAACAAACAGAGCAATTTTTTGCCAAACTTTTAAGGGATTCACAGAACATAATGATGTATGGTTTCACTAACCAAGTATCACATATACTTAGTACAGCTTGCTGTCATCAAATCGCCAAAAATCTTGGGACGATCGCTCTTCGCCAATATTTCAATTTTTTTTGGTTTAGACTACTTGCCAAATTTTTGAGACTGTGCTATCGTCAAAAAGTTTGAGACATTGTGAGTTAGAGGTAAAACCCCGCAGAATGAAACAATTGGGAACCCATCTGATCGCTGATGCTTGGCAGTCTCCTGGAGACCTGCTCAACGATCCTGAACGTATCCGCCGCGCTATTCTCGATGCGATCGAAGCCGGAGGAGCTACTCTCATCGATTTGTGCGTACACCAGTTTAGTCCTCACGGAGTGACGGCTACTGCAACTTTGGCAGAGTCTCATATAGCAATCCACACTTGGCCCGAACACGGTTATTTTGCTGCAGACTTATTTTTCTGCGGAGCCGGCGACCCTCACAAGGCCATGAAGGTGCTACAGTCTGCTTTGGAAGCTAAACAGGTAAAACTCACTGAGTTTACGCGCGGTTTCGAGCCCGGGGTGGGCATCCTAGAGTCTGCTTGTGAAGAGCAGTATGCGCCTCGTGCAGTAGAAACGAGTGCCGCCAGAGTATAACAGCCAATCAGCGTAACTTAGAACATTTTATGCTAAGTTTTGGTTAAAATCCCACGGCCCGGGCTGTGGGATTCTTGTTGCCATTTACTTTTTGATTAATAAAGGGCGAACAACTAAATAACCCGCGCCGAAGGCGGCAATCACAATCAGAAAAATCGCGATCGCCAACCACAATCCGCTTAAGTCTGAGGCTTTTTTGGGTTGAGAGCGAATGCGGTAAGGAGTTTCCGGCACAGTAGTAAATAATTTTTCGGGAAGTGTCTCCGGCATCGGAGGGGTTGCCGGCTCGGCTTCGGGCAGGGGAAAAGGAAAAGCCACTGTCTGAGGTGGTTGAGGTATGGTAGAGCTAGTCCGCGAGGTTGCAGCTTCTGGAGGCTCGGGTTCAACGCTAAAATTGAATTTGACCGAGGGCATTTGTGGCATCCCTGTTTGGGTGACGCTGTGAGCGGAGTTGACTGCTTGCTGTAGCTGCTGGGATACTTGAACTACTGTTTCTACTTCTCGCCGCAGTTGTTGATTTTGTTGGACTAATTGCTGGTTGTGGGTTTTGAGGGAGTCGAGCATCGCTTGGGCGGCTTGCAGTTCGGCGGTGACTTCTCTATAGAGGGAAATCGGTACCGATGGAGAGTAACTATTGGAGTTTTCAGGGGATGTATTCTCAGATAAGGTAGTATTTTGCATAATTGTAGATGGCGAGGGTGAACTTTTTTTAGTTTAGCCTGAGAGTATTTGCAATTAGATCGATCGCAATACAATTCGTCAAGATATTTGTTAAAAATATTAATAGTGAGTTTAGTTAAATGTTAGAAATTTTTAGTCGATCGCCATGAATCACCACCCAACCGAACAAAGTATACCGCAAAAGTCAAGTACCGAGGAAATGAAATACGGCGAACGCGAGATTTTGGAAGGGCAGTTAATTACTTTCCCCAATCCGAGAGTCGGGCGGCGCTATACAATTAACATTACTTTGCCGGAGTTTACTTGCAAGTGTCCGTTTTCAGGCTATCCAGATTTTGCGGCAATTCACCTTACTTACGTGCCCCACGAGCGGGTGGTGGAGTTGAAGGCGCTGAAACTGTACGTTAACAGTTATCGCGATCGCTACATTTCTCACGAAGAGTCGATCAATCAAATTTTAGACGATTTTGTCGCTGCTTGCTCGCCGCTCGAAGCGACGATTAAGGGCGATTTTTTGCCGCGGGGGAACGTGCACACTGTGATTGAGGTGTCGCATCAGAAGTAGGTGCAGTCCCTGTGAGTGTCCGCCCGCTTGAACTGCTTTAGCGGGTAGGTATCTCATCGGAGAGAGATTCTAGCGAGATAAATTGTTTGACATCTAATATTTCAATCAACACCAGTTCTCCGCTGCTAGAATAGTGGAGAATCATTTGCCCTTCATCTTCGGCAAATGCGATCGGGCGTTGGCGAAGCCCTCGAAGAGGATCGCAAATTTCAATCAGCATCGCATCTACATCAGGGCTATATCTAATCTTTTTCATATCTTGACCTCTTACCAGAATAAGCAGTAATTGCTAAAATTCTATCTGAATATTCTTGGTAGACCACTCTTAGGACAAGTCCATTCAATCTTTTTTGACCGCTTGCTTATACCGAACTCGGCTATCTAACAGTTTCGGAAATTAAATATGTTGAAATTGTCACCCCGTGACTTTCGAGAATTTCTATTTTCAGCAAGGCGTGTTGACTAAATTCTATTTTTTTATCCACATTTATTGTTTATTTTATATTTCGTTCTAGCCCTTGGTGTAAGGTGCACAGCGTGCACCCTACAGATTGGTGCGGTTAATTTTGATTAGCTAGAGCAGTCTCGGTAATCGCACTTTTTCCTTCTGCATTTTTCGATTCTGCCAACTTGTCCAAAATCTCCACAACTTCTCTTTCAAAAGTCACCTGAGCGCGATTAGTGCGCCCGCCAACGTATAGTTTGCCGTTGGTTTCCAAAGCCCAAATCTGCGAGTGAGACAGATAGCTCATCAACACGCTGAGCATCAACAACCCAAAGCCAGTATAGACGATCGGAATCCCCGGATCTGCCTTAATTTGCAATCCCGTGCTGCCAACAACTTCGTCAATTGTCAGCATCACTCCGTTAACTTCCACCGCCGTACCGGCGCGAACTGTAGTTAACAGTTTGCCATCCGTACCGTAGACTAACATTGTGCCTTGCAAGTCTTTTGCTAGCAGAGAAACTCCAGCACTCAAATCTGGTTTAGTGGGAATCCAAGCACCCCAAATTCGGCCTTGACCTTGAGTATCTAACAGAGCCATTGGTAATTGCAAAACCGGGCTTTTGTTGAGGCGAACTCGCACGGCTGCTATTGCCCAATCTGCTTGATAAAAAGTCACTCCCCGGTATCTGAGGGGTTCGTTAACGTGAATGGTTTTGCGATCGACCTCTTGGCCTGCTTTGTCCAAAACTGACAAGTCAGAGTAAAATTGGTCGATCGCCCCGCTCGGACTATAATCGATCCAGAACCGATTCACGCGCATCGACCAATCCTTCGGTATTTGGGGCCCCGCCCAAGGCCCCGCATCCATAATATTCTGCACCTGAAAATTTTCACCGCTAGGCACGATTTCTTGACCCAGAAACCCCGTCAGCGAGCCCCACATCGACCCAGCCAAAATAATTAGCATACTCGCGTGAACAATAATCGGGCCAATTTTACCAATTATGCCCTTGCGAGCATAAACTTTTTCACCTTCTCGAAAGATGCGGTAATTTTTTTGCTGCAAAAGTTGTTCTAACGAAGTTAAAGTAACTGTTTCTAACTCCGCACTCAGAGCTAACTTTTCAAACTGCTTCGGTTCTTCATAAAACTTCCAGCGGCGGGCGGCCTTTAGTGCCGGAAATTGTCGCGTAAAAGTGCAAGCTGTCAAGCTGCTGCCGAACAAAATTAAGATTGACAAAAACCACCAAGTGCGATATACGTGGTCTAACCCTGCAATCAACACAACTTTCCAAGTTAAGAAGCCGAACAAAGCCGGGTGTTCGGGATAGTTGGATTGGTAAAACTCAACTGATTGGCCTTGTTCGATAACAGTGCCCGAAATACTGAAAAATGCGATCGCCAGCAACAAAATAATTGCCAGCCGCAAATCTGCCAGCACAGGCAAAATTTCTCGCTTAAAAAACCTTTGAGGCGCGGCCGCCCAGTTTGACAGTTTCGATAGAAATACTTCTTTTGATGTCATTGGTAATTATGAAGGAAGAAGGAAGAAGTCAGTAGTCAGTAGTCAGTAGTCAGTAGTCATTTTAGCCGAAGAGCGAAGCCGAAGGCTAGTCATTAGTCATCAGGAAGAGGCAAGAAGGAAGAAATAGGAATAAAAAATAACAAAAAATTAATAAAATATTGTTATTTTAATCGAGTAATTCTCAATCATCTTTGAATTCTTTCTCTTTTCTTTCTTCCTTCGTGTTCTAGCGCTTACGCGCCGCGAAAGCGTAACGCGTCTTCGCGGTTCTTAAAAAAAACTTAATTAACGCCTGTAGTAGCGATCGCTATTCTTACGCAGGAAGTATGCGAGAAAGCAGCGAGAAAACGCCAAATCCTACTAACAAAACACCACTGACAGGCGTAATCCAACTAGACCAGCGACGTAATTCTAACAACTTTTTAATGCTCGCGGTAAAAGTACCTGCTACAATCAGCGGAGCAACGTAGCCAGCAGCGTAAAACAGCAGCAACACGCCACCTAAAACTGTATCTCCCGTTTTAGAAACCCAAGCTAACAGCGTAGCTAAAACCGGCGTGCTGCAAGGAGACGCGACTAAACCAAAAGTTAAGCCCAATAAGTACGATCGCACGCCCGCAGGCAAATTTTTGGGAACCCAGCCCGCAGCATCGAAAGAGGGCATTTGCAACGGTAAAGCTTCCAGCAAATTCAGCCCCATTAAAATCGCGATTATGCTGACAACAATCGGTAAACCCAGACCAATTTTCCCGTAAACTTGACCGGCAAATGAAGCCACAATACCTAAACCCGCAAGGGTTGTCGCCAATCCCAGGGAAAACCATGCCGACTGGGCGGCGGCTTGGAGGCGGCTTTTTGCTTCGTATCCGCCGATGTAGCCGATCGTGATCGGCAACATGGAAAGCATACAGGGCGTTAAGCTCGTTAGCAACCCCGCCAGAAAGATGACTCCGACGCTGACTAAACTGAGATGTGTCAGTTGAGTGTTTACTAAATTATTAGCAAATTGTGCGACTTCGTAAAGTTGGGTTTGCAAGGTTTCCATCAGTCGATTGAAGAATTAAAGAATTAAACAATTGAACAATTTTAGATTTTTACATTGACTCTACAACAGATGAATCTGGGAAATTCAACTAAATATCTAGTTTTTTGCTTTTTTCCATAAAAGTCGGGGGTTCCAGTCCATATCCAGGTTAGTTCTGGCTCTGTTGAAAATTGTAACAGATGCGCGCCGGTTCGGGCTAAAATTTGAGATAAATTTTAGCGAGCTTGACTGGTTGGAAGTAAAAAGGTGTCCGCGCGCAGCGATCGCGAATCGCACCTTGGTTTAAGCTTATATCCTGACAGCATCCTCAACCAGTTTTGAGAAACTTTTTTTAACTGAATCACAAAAACAATACATTGTGGAACAGGCATCTTGCCTGTCAAAAGCAATTCAATGTTGAACAGGCATCTTGCCTGTCAAAATACACTGTGGAACAGGCATCTTGCCTGTCAAAAGCAATTCAATGTGGAACAGGCATCTTTCCTGTGATTGCTAGTTTTTGAAATATAGCGGTTCTCAAATAAGTGAGGTCTGCCCACGAGAGCACCTCATGTTAATGAAAAAGGCTCTAATTAAAATAGACTTTACTTTAAATTAAAGCCAATTTCTTCATTAATAGATCCGTCAGGCATTATTGCCCCAGCTAGCACCGCACCTCTGAGATTTGTTTCCTTTAAAATAGCGCCTTCTAAATTAGCATTGCTCAGATTTGTGACTTGTTTGGAACCTCTAAAAAAGAAGCTGTGCAAGTCAGCACCGGTCAAATTAGTGTCTGCCAAATTAGCATATTGCAAGTCAGCACCGTGCAGCGTGGCATCAGTTAAATTAGCTTCAGTGAGATTGCTTCCCCAAAGTCGAGAATCTAACAAGTTAGCATCAGTTAAATTAGCGCGAGTTAGATTGGCTAAGGTCAGATTAGCATCCCACAATTTGGTGCGGTTGAAATTAGCTTCTGTCAAGTTGGAGCGGCTGAGATCCGTACCTAAAATATCAGCATTTGCTAAATTAGCGCCGCTGAGATCGGCACCCGAAAGATCGGCATTTTTTAAGTTAGCACCGGACAAGTTAGCGCCGCTCAAGTTAGCGCCGCTCAAGTTGGCTTGTTGGAGATTCACTCCCCGCAAATCGACAGCGCTCAAATCGCACTGCTTCCAGAGAAAGCTGACGCACCAATTGTCATTTAATAGCTGACTCAAATCCTCGGCATTCGCGGCCATAACAGGAGGAGTTAAATAGAGAGTGAACAGGGCGATCGCCAGCACTGCCACAGCTAAAGTTTTTAACCTCAGAACTCTGTTCATTGACACTAATTTGCACAATAGATTCTTGATGTACAGTCAAAGCATAGCAAATAACCTGCAACTTTCATCGGCAATATTACTCAAAAATATTAGTGAAATGTCGATCGGGGTTTGCCCTGACACCAACTTAACTCAAACTGTCACGGGCGATCGCTCCCTAGCTATAAACCCGGTTGTTTCACAAATCCCTCGCTCCTGTACCCCCTCCCCTCTCCCCATTTTGGCGATTACAGACGCAATTGTGCAGTGCTGCGGATCTCGATCACTAACTC
>NZ_JADEWV010000136.1 GCF_015207455.1 Microcoleus sp. LEGE 07076 | reverse complement strand
TAAAGGCAAACCTAGGGAAACACCCACCAGTAAATTACTTGCAATATAAATCCACAAGTTTTTCATTTTTAGACGCGAACCTTCGTTAAATACAAAAATCCACAAAACCACGGAAGAGACGATTAAGTCCATGCCAAAAAAGCCGGAAATTTGATTTGCAAACAATTGTCCAAAGAACTCGTTGACATTCAACCCTTTTTCTAAGAGAAACGGGATAAACTGGGAATATGGCAAAGCTGTTCCTAGAATACAGAGAACTAAGTAAGCAATTTGAATCATGAAAAAACCTCCAGTTTGTTAATTTCAAATTGCTATATTTGCGAGTTTACTCAGCATTAGTTAGTGCTTGAATATCGGATCGCATAATTAAGTTAATATTGCGCGAAATCTTATCAATTTCCCAATCCCACCAGCGCATTTGTAATAGTTGCGCCACCTCAGCATCGCTGAAACGCTGCTTAATTAAACCTGCGGGGTTTCCGCCGACAACGGTGTAAGCGGGAACATCTTTGACTACAACTGATTTGGCGGCAACTATCGCACCGTCGCCGATTTTGACTCCCGGCATAATCACCGATTCGTAACCGATCCAAACATCATTCCCGATGACAGTATCGCCTTTACTTGGCAGTTCGCTTAATAAAGTCATCGCCGTTTCCCAGCCGTTCCCAAAGATTGGAAATGGATAGGTAGAAATGCCATCAAGTTTGTGATTTGCACCGTTCATGATAAATTTGACATTGCTGGCGATCGCACAAAATTTACCAATAATTAATTTGTCACCCCCGTAGTTGTAAAGTACGTTTCTCTCGAAGTTTTCCGGGTCGATCGGATCGTCGTAGTACGAGTAATCACCGACAATAATATTGGGCGATTTAACAAAGTTTTTGATAAAGCAAACCCGGCGCTGGTCTACCATCGGATAAGGTCGGCTTGGATCTGGTCCCAATTCTCCCATCTTTCTCAATCTCCTAATTTTTAATTGCTACTTGTACCTGCAAATTTGTCAATCCCGCAACTTGTTTACTAGCTTCAGGATTCAGGTGAATTTTCACTTCCACAACTCGGCTGTCCAAGTTTTCTCCCGGCTGGTTGCTGAACACATTTTGCTTGCTGACTTTTAACCCGATTTCTTTAACAGTTCCCGGCAATTCTCCTGAAAATGCTTGGCTGGTAACACCTGCTTTTTGCCCAACCTTAATTTTGCTGATGTCGGTTTGGTAAACTTCGGCAACGACTACCATTTGCTGGGTTTCTCCCACGTCTGCAATGCCGTCATCGCTAATTTTTTCACCTGGGCGGGTGTGAATTTTGAGGATTTTTCCGGCGTTGGGAGTGCGGATGTAAGCTTGATTTAATTCGGTTTGGGCGCGATTGACTTGGGCGATCGCGCTGTTGATTTCGGTTTGCGCTGCTTGGATATCTACCGGGCGCACTTCGCCTATTTTATCGAGAGTTGCTTGGGCTTCTTTTAGTTCTTCGCTGCCACTGTTTTTGATGCGCTTAAGTGTTGCTTCAGCTTCAGCTAACTGCTGGATTGCTGTACTGTTAATTCGGGCAAGATTGGCTTCGGCTTCGTTGAGTTGTTGGATTGCTGTACTGTTAATTCGGGTGAGATTTGCTTCGGCTTCTTCAAGCTGTTGTTTTGCTGTACTGTTGATGCGGCTGAGATTTGCTTCGGCTTCTTTAACTTGCTGGCGACTTGTTTCTAATGCCAGTCGTTTGCTGTCCATGACGGAGTTAGAAATAGCGCCTTCAGCAACAAGTTCTTTGTGCCGCAGGTATTCGGTTTCGGCATTGTTTGACTCGGCTTTTAATTTGTTGATTGCGGCAGTTTGTGCAGTTTTTTCTCCTTGCCACTGTGCAGTTATGCGGCTAATTGTGGCTGTTTGTGCTTTCCTTTCTCCTTGCCATTGTGCGGTTATTCTGCTGATGGTTGCTTGCTGTGCTTTCCTTTCTCCTTCCCATTGCGCTTGCAGCCGATCGACTGTTGCTTGTTGCGCCGCCTGGTTTCCTTGCAATTGGGCTTCTAGCTTGCCAATTGTGGCAGATTGTGCTGCAAGTTCTCCCGACTTTGCCCCGGCTTTTACCTTTGCTAAACTGGCTTCAGCAACTTTGACTTTTTCTTTGGCTTCCTCTAAAGCAGATTTTAGCCGATCGCCCGCATCCAAAATTGCGATCGACTGCCCTGCCTTCACGCGATCGCCCTCTTTGACTAAAAGCTTCGCCACCCGATCGCCATCCAACGCCTGCGACACCCCCAAGCGAATCACTTCCCCCAGCGGTTCCAATCTTCCCAAAGCCGTGATTTTTCGGGGCGGGGGTGTTTCTACGGGTAAAGGTTCAGCATTTTTAGCTAAAGATCCAAACTGAGAAATGCCGTAAAAAGTTGTACCCACGCTAATAGCAGCGCCAGCAACTACCAGTCCCATTACCAATTTATTTTTTGGCTTGATGAAAGATTGAAAATTCATATTCCTCCTAAATTTGCGGTGCTTTTTTTTCTAAATAAGCCAGCAGCATTTCTTTTAATAAATTTGCTTGTTCAGAAAAAGATATTCTTTCCCCTTGATAAAACCTTCTTACCAGCAAGCCGTCAATAGAGTTGATGATAAATATAGCAATGGCCGGATCTGAAACACCCAAGTAGCAACACACTGCCTCTTCGTAACGCTTTCCTGCTTGCTGAAGAGCCTGATTGCTTTCAATATCTTTGCGATTTTTATTCTGACAAAAATCAAATATTATCAACAAACTTTTAATAATATAACTTTCATTCTTTGCCAGATAATTCATCATTTCTTGAATCCTTTCTCCTAGGGTGGGCGGATTTCCCAATTGGGCTAGTTCTTCTTCTTTCGTATCTTCATAACTCAAGTATTCAATTAACTGCTCGAACAAACTTTCTTTGCTCGGAAAATAGTGGTACAGCGTGCCTGTAGAAACTCCAATTCCTGATGCAATTTCTCGCATTGTGACTGAGGAATAGCCTTTTTCGGCAAAAAGCTCAAAACTTTTGTTCAGCAGTTCTTTGCGGTACAATTCGCGGTCAACTATCTTTGGCATAGGTCGATCGATCTTCTGATGTTTGATTCTAGATCCTAGGTTATCGGAAATTTAAGAGCGATCGACCAAATATTCCTATATCGAACATCCGATATAGTATAAACGAATACACAAAGAGCTTTTGACGGCTGAGGTTGGAAAAAAAGTATATCGAACACTTGTTATAATTAATGTTGCACAGACTAGCAGAGCTTGTCAAGGGGTGGAGTCTAATTATTTTTAGAGTCGATTTGTGGGGGCGAGTTTAGCCCAAAATCCCAAACACCCCGCCATCAATCTGCGTCAGTCAGTCGATTTTAGATTTTAGATTTTAGAAGAGGAAATGACAGATCGCTATCATGGTTTTGAGCTGATCTAGAGTAGCATTCTTTTTTTTAACTCTTAATTCTGATGAAAGTACGAACCTACGAAATCGGTGATACCCAACAAATTGTCAAACTGTTTTACGACACCGTACACGAAGTAAACATCCGCGATTACACAAAAGCACAAGTAGATGCTTGGGCACCTAAAGATATTGAGATCACAAGTTGGACTACAAGTTTAAGCAGTAAATTTACTTTCGTAGCAGAAGAGGGTGAGACAATTGCAGGTTTTGGGGAATTAGAAGGAAATGGTCATATCGATCGATTCTACTGTCATAAAGATTTTCAAGGCAAAGGAGTCGGCACGAAAATTTTAGAACAAATTGAGTGGCAAGCCCAAGAATTAAGACTTAAAAAGTTATTTACAGAGGCCAGCATTACAGCTAAAGTTTTTTTTGAAAGTAAAGGATTTATTGTAGTTAAACAGCAAGAAGTAGAACGAAGGGGGCAAAAATTTATTAACTTTGCAATGGAAAAATTTATCTAACAATCCCGAGTGTCAAACTAAGATGTAAAATGAGATCGAAGAGTTTTGTGGAGGAGTGCGATCGTGACAGAAGCTACAAATGTTCTTGGTGGCAAGTTAGAGACTTGCTGCACTTCGCCCATGACGGGCTATTATCGGGACGGCAAATGCAATACCGGCGGCGGGGATTTGGGGGCTCACACCGTTTGCGCTCAACTAACAGAAGAGTTTTTGCAATTCACCAAAAGGAGGGGAAACGATCTGAGCACTGCGGTTCCAGAATTTAAGTTTCCGGGATTGAAGCCAGGGGATTGTTGGTGTTTGTGTGCTGCGCGCTGGAAGGAAGCAATGGATGCTGGATGTGCGCCGCTTGTGGTTTTGTCGGCGACTCATGTCTTAACTTTGGAATACGTTTCTTTGGACGAGTTGAAGGAACACGCTGCTGATTTGTAGGGAGGATGTTGGTGTGCGATCGGCCGTTCTTACATATTGCACGATTGTCAAGAACAGGCAAGATTCCTGTTCCACAAAGAGTGAGTTTGATTGTGGGGTGGGCCGAAGAGCCGGCCCATAAAAGGCTTATAGAGAATGGTGCAAGATATGAGGCGATCGCACTTTATATTTGGCAGTTCCCATCGCAACGCCGCGAATCTTTTTTCAGTCGGGAGTTACCTCAAGCGTCGGTTAGACAACACCAAGTCAAGCTTATTGTGCATAACCCAGTTCAGGAGGCAATAGTCAAATGGATCGACTAGAGCATTACCGTCAGTGCATTCAAAAACTCCTAATTGAAGGCAGCAAGATAGCACCAATTAACGGGAAAATTCAGGTGCAAATATTGGGCCGCCGCCGGGAAACAGAGGGACTCCCAAACGAATATCTATCGGGGTTTCAGTTGGTGCTTCCCACTTACAGATAGACTCTGGCTTGAGTGGGCAAGTTTTGGGAGCGATCGGATTTCCGCTGAGGCTGAACCAAATTAAGTTAGTCAACGAGTTTAAGAGTTTGATGTCGCTGATTTGATTGTTGTCGAGGGAAAGCTCCATCAGGTTAGTCAAGGATGCTAGCGGTTTGATGTCCCTGATTTGATTTTTGTCGAGGTCGAGCCAATTCAGGTTAGTCAAAGATGCTAGCGGTTTGATGTCGCTGACTTGATTTTCAATGAGGACGAGCTCACTCAGGTTAGTCAAGGATGCCACCGGTTTGATGTCGTTGATTCGATTGAGGCTGAGACTGAGTGTTGTGAGACTAGAAAGTTGGCGATTGGCCGCATCGCACTCCGTAGTCCCTGCTTTCTCCAAAAGCACCTCAACAGTATGTTTAGCTTCCGGACTCAAAGAAGCTTTTTGACGGCACCAATCCGCAAATGTTCGTCTACTCTTGGACGATCGCACTTCTGCTGCTTTCGCTGACACTCCATTTCCAGATAATGCTATAAGCGCACAACAACAAGCAAGTGCGATCGACCTTTGTAAATTGATGTATTTCTGTGCCACTATAAGTGTCATAACCTTATACCTCTAATTTAGAGTTAAAGCTATCTTGCACAAAACTAATAATTGATTCAGTTTTTTTCAAAGGACTTAAGCTTTGAGGCAGGGGTTTAAACCCCTGCCGGAATCAAGGAAAGAGCGCAATGCCATGCCCCTACAAAACATCTATTATAAACTCTCCTAATCACTTCACTCCGGCAACTTATACTGCGCGACAATCCGCTTCGCATATTCGGGCACATGAGCCTCCAATTTCTCCGGGTAATTCCGCTTCACATACAAATAATTGCGAGTGAAATGAGAATCAATTGAAAAACGGGCATATTCCAAACCCTTCGGCCCAATTCTCTCAATAAAAATCCCCATCAACTTCGCCGCCCACATCGGCAAAGTCACCCCTTTTTCATAAGCCGGAATGCTTTGCTGAACAGCCTCTTTTCTGTTTCCCTGAGACATCACCGGCTGAGTGTTTAGCTGATCCGCTACCAAGTCTAACATTTCTTGCCCGGTGTCATTTCGTACCACAATCCACTGCCAGCGAAAAGGTGCGCCCATGTAGCCCACAACTAAATCTGCCAAGGAATTGACATAATCAAAACAGCTCAAACAAGAAGGAGCAAAAACATCTTTCAATTCCTTAGTATTCAACCCAAAAAACGGCACTTTTTCGGTAGAACCGTCTTCGTGTTTGAAGTGAACGTTAAAGTCTTGCATAAACTCGTAAGACACCACCGTATCTGGAGAACGACTAGTGGTATCTAGGAATTTTTGCAACCCAGCGCGGCTGACATTATCCACACAGGGAGTTCCCAAAACGTAGAGCTTTTCTAAACCTAGTTTTTTCTCGACTGTTCGCAAGGCTTGAATTTGACAGCCTACGCCAATTACTAACAGCCGCTTCATCCCGGATTTTTCAATTTGTTCCAATACTGAAAGGTTGGGAGACAAAGTTGGTTTGTTGACTTTGGCTGCGAGAATTTCTTCGCGGTTTCTAGCAATTACTGGCATCGGTTGAAAGCGGTCTTCTTTGGTGTTTTGGACGCAAACAACGCCTTCTACAATGCCTTTTTCGAGCATTTCGATCGCAATTGTGCTGACGATTCCCGTCCACTGAGCGCCTTCAATTGGTTCTTTTTTCTGAGCCGCCATCATGTTTTGATTGACTCCGAAGTACCAATCGTCGGGATTGTCGAGATTGCGCGATCGCCCGTGAATCTCTTCTTCGAGTTCGGCGATGTGCTGTGTTAAGAAAGCACAAGATTCCTTGACATAATGGATATAATATGTATCGCACAAACCGCATTCGCTGCAAAGTTCTTTAGCGGGGCGGCGGCTTCCGGGTTTCAGGGCTTTAGATTTTTGGTGTTTAGTAGAATCTGTTGCGGTCATCTAAATTGTGGATTTTATGGAGAAACGGCTTTTGTTAGGATATCACACCAATTCCGGCGATTAAATCTTAGAAACGCCCGATCGGGGCGATCGCTGGGAACAGCCTGCAGAAACCGGGTTTCTACAAATTATATTGTTGGGGATGAATATTCTTGGTTTTGTGTCCCGCTGGGAGTGGGATTTATCTCAAATCTGTTAACGTCGGAATTATTCATATCTCTTCTTCTGTGCATCTGTGTGAATCTGCGTCTATCAATTGTCATCTGCGGTTATACATTCTCTTTTTTTTTACCGCAGATACAGGCAGATTAACACCGATTAACGCAGATGAATGAGCTCGATTCCGATTGCAGCGTCTGCGGTTGACTGTGCCGGTGCTACGGGATTTGATATTACTTGTTCAGGGGGCGAATTCTCAGCAGCCGGAATTATTAGTATCGCTCCGGAACTGGCGGGCGATCGCGCGAATAAATTGCCAAATAAAGCTATAAAAAAAATGGTAAAATTGTTGGTCACAACAGCCGTCGCCGGCATCATACTCAATATCGCAATTGCCAGGTTAGGATTTGCTGCTTTAGTTCGCCCTGTTGCCGATATGAATCAAACTGTTGTCGCTCTAGAAACAATGCTGAGCGCAACACAAAAGCCTGCTGCGATCGACTATTCGCGCTTGGGGATTAGCGGCGTGAGATTGGGGATATCTGTAGCAGAAGCTAAACGCAAGTTGGGAAAACCGCAGCGGGACGAAACTAAATCGGCTGAGTCTGCAATTGGTGGCAAGATTCGCACGTTAACCTACTCGGGATTGACGGTAGCAGCATCGGAAGACAAAGTTTATTTAATTTCTACTACTAATCCCAAGTTGGCGACAATTGATGGTGTCAAGGTAGGAGATCACAGCCAAAAAGTTGTTAAAACTTACGGTTACGGGTGGCAATCTGTGCATGGTGGAGCCACTCGGTTGACTTACAGCAATGACCAAAAGGCTTCTAATTTGGTTTTGGAAATTAAGGGCGATCGCGTGCAAAAGATGATTGTTGGCACGCAGTTAAACTAAAATATTATATCAATTGTGGTTGCACTCATACAATGACTGTTGACTGTTGGCTGTTGACTGTTAAGAGGGCGGGCACTCACAGGCACCGCCCCTACTGATTGTTGGCTGTTGATTGTTGAATGTTGACGGGCGGGTCAAAAAACTCATGGTTGAGTGTTAACTGTTGACTCTATTTTTATTATTCCGATGCAACGGGAAACGATATTACACAACAGTCCAAGAATTCCCGCGTACAGGTTTGCAGTCAGGACTTGCGTCTTTCCGATTAGAAATGCCATTTCAGATCAAATCCTCTCTTCATCGGAATAGCAAATTCACTGTTAACAGTCAACAGTTAACAGTTAACATCATGTATGAGTGCAACCGGAATTGGTATCATCCCTAGACTAAAGTCGCAGGGTTTTCAACCCAATTTTCTGATCAAAAAAAGGTACGCAGCGCGCACCCTACAAATTAGTAAGGTGCGCGGGCGCACCTTACTAATTAGCTGTTTTGGGGAACAGGAGAAGGAAGACTAGGCGCACCAACCTTAGCCCGCTTCTTGATCAAGATTGGCTTGACGCTGTTTTCTCCAATGGGGGGATCTTCTTGTTGAGCGTAATCCGCGCCCATCCAAGCCGGACGGCTTTGATCGAAGGCCATTTGCAATGCCGCAGCGGCGATTGCGTGGGAGTCGTATTCCTCGGACAACTCAGACACCAGAGGTAAGAAAGATGCCATCCGTTCGCCAGCCAAAGCTTCGCGAACTTTTCCCTGCATCTTTTCCAACTGCCGCGCTTCAATTTGCGCCCGCGTCGGAATATTTCGCACTGTCAAGCTCGATCGCACGTGGCGTTCAATCAAGCGCAATTTACGGCGATCCACCGGTTGGATCAGCGTAATTGCGGTTCCTTCCCGGCCGGCCCGGCCCGTGCGGCCGATCCGGTGAACGTAGCTTTCCACGCTGTCGGGTAGATCGTAGTTAATTACGTGAGTCAAGTGATCCACATCCAAGCCCCGCGCCGCGATATCAGTCGCCACTACCCAGCGCACCTGACATTGGCGGAACCTGTGCAGCAAGCGTTCCCGCTGTGCTTGGTTCAAATTACCGTGATACTCGTCAACGCTGTGACCTGCAGCTTGCAGTTGGCTGGTGAGTTCCGCCGCCGACTGCCGAGTCCGCACAAAAATCAGCGCTGATTCCGGGTCTTCCATTTCTAGGATTGGCTGCAAAGCTCTTGCCTTCGACCAACCCCGAGGAATCATGTACACGCCTTGGCTGATCCGCTTCGGCGTTGCTTTTGGCTGTTCGACGGTGACGTTGACTGGGTTACGCAAATGTCGCGCTACCAATTTCCGAATGGAAGCTTCCATCGTCGCCGAGAAAAATGCCGTTTGACGTTCTTTCGGTGCTGCATCCAAGATTTTTTCCACATCTTGGATAAAGCCCATGCTGAGCATTTCGTCAGCTTCGTCCAAAACCAGCCATTGTAATTTGTCTAGTTTCAGGCTGCCGCGACTGAGCATATCCAATATGCGTCCGGGTGTACCGACAACTATGTGAACGCCACGCTTCAAGCGCTGCATTTGCCGATCGATCGATTGACCGCCGTACACTGTCAGAACTTGCACAGAGCGACCCACTTTTACCGGGCCGTTGTTGCTGATACCGCTCAAATCGCGGATGGCTTCAGTTACCTGCATCGCCAATTCGCGGGTCGGTGTCAGCACCAGTGCTTGCACTGCTGTTACATCTAAATCAATCCGCTCCAAGATGGGCAACGAGAATGCTGCTGTTTTGCCAGTTCCTGTTTGGGCTTGACCCACAACGTCGCGACCTGCTAACAGGTGCGGAATGGCTTGTACTTGGATCGGAGTAGGTTCTGTAAAGCCTAGTGTTTCCAGATGGAGAACGAGTTCTTCCGAAAGACCTAAGCCTTCAAACAATAAATTCATTAATGCTCCTAATAACGAGTCTTAGCCTTCTAAGTTGCCCAACTCGGATGCGGATTTCTGCTCGGCGGCAGGAACTCATTCTGAGTTCTTTGTGGTGCTGCGCCTGCGCGCACCTTTTTAAATAGCAATCGAGTATAGGGCAGCTCCGTCGATGGTGACTAATTTACCAATTCGACAGCCGTCTTTGATTTTGTGACATCACCGATACCAACCGCCAGCGATCGGGTTATCGACTTCCAACATTCTTAAAATAGTACATTGGACTTCCTTTGAGGTACTTGCGAGCTTTCCCTACGCGGGCATTTTATAGTGAGGATGATGACCAGCCCCACTGAACTGCACTACATAGTAGTAGTTACAGGTTTGTTAGTTCAGGCGCTATCCCGCAATCCGTCGCCTGCGGGGTTGAGCTGGGGATGCAGCGACCGTCAGTCGATTTGAGATTTTAGATTTTAGATTTTAGATTTACTCCACAGATGAATCTGGGAGATAGAGCTTTCAGTCTAAAATTTTGATCTTTCTACTTCTGGCGTCAGCGGCTTGTATCCGTTTTTCGACTACCGTTACCGCCTATCCATCTCAACACTCTTTCGGTATACCGTTGTGGTGTAGGGCGGACGGCGAAGCAATCTCAAATTTTCCCCGCTTATTTCTGGCTTGTTACTATCATAACTCTTTACATTCAGAAACAAAACATTAAATTCGTTAAAATTTTCCGATCGTTCTGTAGAGATAACCGCACCCCGACGGGCGGGTCGATTGCCACCAGATGAGGTAAAAAATTTGACAGCCCCTTTGATATATATCTTTGCACAATTTTGCACTAACCGTTACTTTTGCCCCGCGTTCGGCCAATCATTTTTTGGGTGGCGTCCGGTTTTTGTTCGCCACACCGTCTCAGGCGACAGTTGTACCAACACTTAGACTTGACCCGGGCAAAAAACACATACCCTTTCGCTTACTTAAGTTTTCGACATACCCAGATTTTAGAGCCTAGTTCGAGTTCCCAGATTCTATGCTGCAACTTAAATCTCAAATCTTCAATGCGACGACTTGACCGTAGAGGTCGTATACATCTGCACTCGTAATTTTCACAGGTACGATCGATCCCAGCCGTGCTTCTCCTGTCACATAGACTAGTCCATCTACTTCGGGGGAAAATCGGGCGGATCTACCAATCAACTCACCTGTCTCTGGTTGTTCTTGTTCGATCAGGACATCAACTACCTGACCTACAGACTCTTGATTCTTTTTCAATGATATAGGTTGTTGTGCCGCCATTACCGAATTGCGCCAAATTTCCATTTTTTCGGCTGGAAGTTGATTTGGCAAGCTGTAGGCTGGGGTGCCTTCTTCGGCGGAAAATGTGAATACTCCGACGTGATCGAATTCGTGGCGCTTGACAAATTCCAGCAAATGTGCTGCGTGTTCGTCTGTTTCGCCTGGGAAGCCAACTATAAAAGTTGTCCGCATTACCGCACCGGGAATTGCTGCTTTGAGCCGATCGACTATGGCATCATTGATCCCAGCTTGAAAAGGTCGATTCATCGATCGCAAAACTTCGGGATGGGAATGTTGCAGGGGTAAATCCAAGTATGGCAGAACGTTTGGCGTTTCGCAGATGGCCTCGACAACTTGGGGAGTCAAACCCGTGGGATAGGCGTAGTGCATCCGAATCCAAGGTACATCTACTTTACCCAAAGCCCGCAGCAGTTCGGCTAGTTTCGGTTCGCCATAAATATCTTTGCCGTAGTTGGTGGTAATTTGAGAAATTAGGATAATTTCCTTTACCCCTTCGGAGGCTAATTGCTTAGCTTCAGCGACAATAGATTCGATCGTGCGCGATCGCTGATTTCCGCGCAAGTGCGGGATAATGCAAAAAGCACAGCGGTAATCGCAGCCTTCGGCGATTCGCAGATAAGCGACACCTTCGGATGTTGTGCGATAGCGGGGAGTAGTTTCATCAGCGATGTAAGTTGGTTCACTAGAAACGAGAGAAACTCGATCGCCCTTTTCCACCCTTTGCATCACATCGACGATTTTATGATAATCACCAGTGCCGACAATTGCGACGGCTTCGGGCAATTCATCCAGCAATTCCTGCTGAAAATGCTGTGCCATGCAGCCAGTGATGACTACTTTTTTATTAGCTTCTGCCAATTCTACCAGGGTGCGGACTGATTCTTCTCGCGCAGCTTGGATAAAACTGCAAGTATTGACTACAACATAATCGGCTAATTCTTCATTAGAATCGACTTCATAGCCTGCTTGAGCCAGCAAGCCAATCATGTGTTCGGTATCAATGCGATTTTTTTCGCAGCCGAGGTGAGTAAATGCGATCGTTGGCTTCGTTGCCATGCAGTAATTAGTTGCTGTTGCGCTATTTTTGAGAACGTTTTATGCTATCACACAATTTGATAAATTGCAATGTGTCGGTGGATGCGATCGGGGAATTACGCACCAAAACCCAAGAAACCGGGTTTTTACCAGAATACTTCGTTAGGGCGACAGAAACGCGAAAAAACCCGGTTTCTGACCACCCGCGTGCAAGCCATCCCTTGATGATTCGGCGGTTGAAACCGCTACTATATATCATCCAATCTTCGATCGCCCTTTGCATAATTTCAACTCGCTAGTTCGGCAAGCCAGCGAGAAATATCTTCTCGGCCGTTAATTTCAACTCTGGAAAAGCCAGCGACTCAACTATGTCATTTCCCCGAAACTGGCTGATTTGATATTCCCCGTCAACCAACTGGTAAACCGAAATAGTAGGTTGTTTCGGATTGCCAATGAAGCGTCTGCCGCCCAAAGCAGCATAATCCACAACCCAATATTCCGGGATACTTAATCTTTCATAATCAGCTACTTTAACCAGGTAATCATCTTGCCAGTTCGTGCTGACTACTTCTACAGCCAGTCGCACCGAAGACCCCATCGTGATAATTGATTCTTTTTTCCAGCGTGGTTCATTTGCAAGTGCGGTTTTGTCTAGGACTATTAAGTCTGGTTGATAACCTGCTTCGTCACGGGAAAGCTTGAGTAAGCAGTCACCAGGGATGGAGTAAGGCAATTGCAGTCGCCTGATTTCAAAATGGATTTCACCGGAGATGAAACCAGTAACTTCCGAATGGTCGCCGGTTCCTAAAGGCATTTCAAGAATTACCCCATTGTGTAGTTCGTACTTATGGACAGAGTTCTCTGGATACCAAGCAACGAACTCATCAAACGTGATTGTTTTCGATATGGTTTGGATCATGTTGTGGTCTCCTCTGTCTAGCGATTAGTATGCGGAAATCTAAAAGATGACACAATGTACAGAGTACAATTGACAAATTAGACTGTAGCTGATATTGGTCCGATCGCCCGTCCCGACAAAACAGCACTTGGTACAAAACTCCGATTTGTCACAAAACTGGTGTCCTTTTGTACCCGATTTGATATTCTTTTAATACCCGATCGCCCCCCATTCCTTCTAGCTCGGCTCGGTTGGAGGCAAACCGGCTCGAAAAATCACCTCGGCCGTCAACCTCAACTCTGGGAAAGCCAGCGACTCAACTGTGTCATCGCCCTTAAACTGTTTTACCTGATACTCGCCGTCAACCAACTGGCAAACCGATAGTGTGGGTTGTTTGGGAGTACCGATGAACTTGCGGCCGCCCAAACCGAGGTAGTCCACAATCCAGTATTCGGGGATGCCCATTTCTTCGTAGTCGGCGAATTTGAGATGGTAATCGTCCCGCCAGTTGGTACTGACGACCTCTACAACCAGTCGCACCGAAGACCCCATCGCGATGATGGATTCCCTATCCCAGCGCGCTTCTCTTGTGAGAGCTGCTTCGTCCGGGACAACGGCGTCTGGCAGGTAGCCCGCCTCGTTGCGGACGGGTTTGAGCAGGCAGTCGCCGGGGATAAAGCAAGGCAATTTCAGTCGCCTGATTTCTGCGCTGATTTCGTCCCTGGTTAAACCTATAACGCGGGAATGACGGCCGGTTCCTAAAGGCATTTCAACAATTACTCCATTGTGTAGTTCGTACTTATGGACAGAGTTCTCTGGATACCAAGCAACGAACTCATCAAACGTGATTGTTTTAGATATGGTTTGGATCATGTTGTGGTTTCCTCTGTCTGGTGATTAGTATGCGGAAAGCTCAAAAATGGCACAAGGACTTTCCGTAAAATACGGAAAAGACTTGACATAGGAAGTAAAGTTTGGTATAATATTTTACCCATAATATCAAAATACCGATCGCGCCGATCGACTAAATCTGAAAGCTACTCTGTTGATCCGTAGGGTGCGTCGCTGCGAGATATTTGATATAAATCGCAGATTATAGATGGCGACGCACCCTACTTGCTCAAAGATGGCAACAAGTCTGTTCCTATTTTAGAATGATAAAGAGGACACGGCAGTGCCGTGTCCCTACCCAAAATAATATTGTAGGGAAACGGCACTGCCGTGTCCCTACCCAAAATAATATTGTAGGGAAACGGAAGTGCCCATTGGTGTCAACTTAAGCCTGAAAGCCCTGAGAAATCTGATTTTCACCTGAGTCTAGATCCCCCTAAATCCCCCTTAAGAAGGGGGACTTTGAGAAGACTCTTGTCCCCCCCTTCTTAAGGGGGGCTAGGGGGGATCTAGATTTAATAGTCAAACAACAGTCTATGACTGGGTTTGACCTTAAGTTGACACCTATGGCCACTGCCGTGTCCCTACCCAAAATAATATTGTAGGGAAACGGCACTGCCGTGTCCTAATTTCTTAGTTATTTGGGATTTCACATAAGGCGTTTTGCAGCATACTCTGAAACAAAGTATCCAGAGAAATTCCTGATGCTTTGGCCATAACCGCAATCACGCTTTTTTCGGCCAAACAACAGTACAGCCCCGCTTCTAAGAACCAAGGTTTTCCATCGGGGTCGATGCGAAAATCAAATAAACTGTAGTGGCGACAGCCCAAAGCGATGTGGCATTTTCTGGCCTCGGCCCAAACTGTCTCCGTAATCGGATCGCTCTTGTCAACTACCCACGGCCTGGTACTATTTTTAGTGGAACCAGTCAAGCTACCATCGTCATTTTGTTGGAGCTTATCGGCATAAGTCCGAATCGGTTGGGTATCAGGATCTACAGGATACTCTTCCAGCGGCAAACAGACTAGCGAGCCCGCTTGGACAATAATCCCACAGCGAACTTCTCTACCCAATTCAATGAATTTTTCTACTAGCACTTCCTCTGAATGAGTCAATGCTGTCTGCAAAGCCGCATCATAGTCAGCAGCATTTTTAACTAAGGCAACTCCCAGAGAATTATCCGCATTCAGTGGCTTGAGCACCACCGGAAAATCAATCGAAGGTCTCACGCCCGCGCGGACAACTTCTCCCAACGGTACGCTTACCCCAGCGGCCGCTACTACTGCCTTAGCCTTAGCTTTGTCAGCAGTCAGTGCCATCACCTCTGGGGTATTACCCACGTAAGGAATATTCAGCAGATCGAACAAGGCTCGGTATTGAGTCATGCCGGGGATGCAAAACATCTGCGGTACCATTACGTCAATCTTTAGCTCTGTCAGCACCTGTACAGCGCCCGCTAGAGACATGGGATTAGCCGCCGCGATCGCACCTTGATCGAGAGAGGTGGGAAAACGCCATTGGCCACCGGGAGAAATATAGGCTATGTGAAATTCATAGAGTGCTGGATTAGCAGTTTGCTCCAGACAATATGGGGCATAAAAGCGCGACAATTTATCGTAGAATTCACTGTCTGCCGCTCCGACTAAATGCAAAACCCGTAATACTGACATACTCAATCTCCCCCTATTTACAGAATTATTCCACTATGAAAATAAATTTTAATCCACTCTTTCGGCTGACGCAAATTTCCCCATAACAACAAGGGAATGTGCCAATGATGCACCATGAAAAAGGGCAGCGGATCGTCCCACTCGAAGATGGCATCTTTGCCTTGGGCGATAATTTGTAATCGCTCATAAACTAACTTTGGCGACCACAAATGAGTCACCAATCGCCAAATTTCCTGGTAAATCCAGTAAGTCGGGCGACTAGATGCCAAAGGCTGCACTGTCTGCGGTAAAGGGTCCGGTTCCAAATAAGCTTTTGCCACATCGGGATGGTTGTAAAACATCGTGATGGCTGTATGGGTGCGCGGGTTGCATTCGATCGCGTAAATCTCTCCATCATCCGCCGCCTCCATGAAATCAAAGGAAACTTGTCCTGTCAGATTGAGACTCTTGGCAAACTGACGAATCCAATTTTCGATATCCGGGCGATCGACATTCTGGTAATTCAACTGAAACGCCGATGATTTGCAACAACAGTGCAACTGAATATGACCGTTACGGACGGTACTGTGAGTGCAGTATTCTTGCCCTGGAATATACTCTTGCATAATCCAAGGTTTACTCTCGGAAATTGGTAATGAGTTGACAAAAGCGGCTGTTTCTGCTGGGGTCGCGCAGGGTAACTTAGTGAGATCAAACCTGTGGACACAATCGTAGGGAATACTTTTGATAATATATGGACGCTGTGCGTCACTAAAATCAAAATCGATTACTTGTTGGGGATTAGTAATGCGGTAGGACTTCGGAACTCGCAGCCCCAACGCTTCGGCGGCGGTGGCCAACTCATATTTATCATCCAAACGTTCCAGAGTTTCGACATCTAGCTGCATTACCGTACAGTGAGGAGAAAGTACCTTTTTGGCTTTGGCATCGTAGTAACTGCCCTCTGGACTACTGACCGGAACGTAAACATTAACTCCCTCTTGTTGGACAATTTTTAAGAGTGCTTGAGGGTATTCCTCTGCCTGGAGATTTGGTACTGTGTAAAACCGATCGACTGCCCAAGAGTATCGATTACCCATCAGCCTGTATTCGTGGATTTCAACCAAAATTACCCGATGACCGGCCTTATGGAAGGATCTCGCTAGCTGTAATGCTTTGGTCGTCTTGCCGCCGTTAATCAAAATCGTTTGGGGAGAGTCCGCGATCGTTCGAGACTGAAACGGTTTGAGGATAATGGATCTCAGGAGGGCGATCGCTGTTAAAGCGAGATTCAGGGGCAGTACCAATAGCAGCAAAATAAAGGTTGCTATGGTTTTGACTGATGTCTGGAAGCGCCTAAAAGCCGCGTTTGTTTCCTGTTCAGATGGCATCGC
>NZ_JADEWV010000441.1 GCF_015207455.1 Microcoleus sp. LEGE 07076 | reverse complement strand
GGCAAAATCGGAATTGCCATCTGGCGAAATAAAGATTTAGCTTGGTACTCTAACAAATCCATTTTTAATAACTGGTGACGGGTAGTTGGCAACAAGCAATTCGCCGCAATTGGCAATTCATAATTAATAGATAATAATTGGCTTTTTGTCAAGTTAAATTTTAAACATTCTGGCTTTTTATTTTCTATTTTCTATTTGTGTATTGCCGATTACTTATTTGCTACCGAGCCTCGATTACCTATTACTTAATCGGTAGCGGCGGAGTATTTTTTACTATCTATAAATTGCCAAATTTCACTGACTGCTCTGGCGCAACATATTTGGTAAATCGATACCCCATTTTCCATTTTCCCTTGAATGCACAACAGATAAATCTGCCAGAGCGAACAAAAGTCTCAAATTTTGGGAACTCCACGACTTTGGTCGGAAACTTGTATCCGTTTTCGGGCGCGGTCATCATTATTGATGTCTTTTTGTGCGGAAATCTTCAGACTTTTGGCAATACTCTTCCGAGATATTTCTGCTAATTGTTCACTCGATGGTCGCAGCGCCTTGATGGACTGTTTTGACCCATTTTAGCCGCTTGGGACGCACCGCAATCCGAGCCGTCACAGTCCCCACCAGCAGCCAGTGCAACATATACAGAGTACCCCCCAGCGTTTGCAGCAAGGTGACAAAAACTCGCCTTACCTCAAATTTGGTCTCTTTGCGAGTGCGGCGCAAACCAACAAACATTCCCACCACTGACAAGGTAAGCGTCATCACAGTTATGGGACTCGCTATAGGCATCCGGCGCAGCGCAATTGACATCAAAAAGTCGGGTAGCGCTAGTGTGGGCAACAAATATTGAGATACCCAAAATCCAAATAAATCCCAAGTTTTCCCAGTTCCCATGCGGTTGTGCAAAATTAGCCGCCAGTAGTCAAGATAGCGCTGATAGCCGCCTTCTGCCCAGCGATTGCGCTGGTGCCAGAGAGCCCGAGCGTTCGTGACTCCTTCTTCTGACACGGCAGGGAAAGGGAGAAATTCAATGTCCCACTGGTCTAGGTGCAGCCTCAGTGTCAAATCTAGGTCGTCGGTAATCGTTTCCTCGTTCCACCCGCCGCAGCTTTCCAAGGCGGTGCGGCGCATGAATTGACCGTTACCGCGCAATTCTCCAATGCCGCCGATCGCAGTCCGCTGCTGCTGGAAAAAACTGTCGAGAGCCATTTCTGCTTCTTGGCCGCGAGTCCACACATTCACCGCAGCATTGGCGATGGCTTTTCTGACTTGCACCGCCCCTACCCGTTCTCGATCGAACATCGGCAGCACCCGGCGCAGCAAATCCGGCGTTACCGTCGCGTCGGCGTCAAATATTCCTACAAATTCGCCCATCGTCAGCGGCAACACTTGATTTAGGGCTCCCGACTTGCCGCCGCTGGCATTTGCTTCTGTGCGAAATACTTTGAGCTGCGGGTATTGTTTGGTTAGCTGTTCCAATACCAGCGGCGTACTGTCGCTGCTGCGATCGTCGATCGCCCAAAGTTCGTAGCGGTCGATCGGATAATCTAAATTGCAGATTGATTCTACCAATCGGGCAATCACCGCTTCCTCATTTTTGGCCGCCACCAGTAGCGACACATAAGGCCAATCTTCTCGACTTTCATCTGAAAGAGAAGGCTGTGCGGGTTTGGGCCGGGCAAACAAAACTCGCAGCGCTTGCATCCACAGCAGCCCCGTCACCCCCCACACTAC
>NZ_JADEWV010000135.1 GCF_015207455.1 Microcoleus sp. LEGE 07076 | reverse complement strand
GATTCGGTAACTCAAAAGCCTGCTGCTAAAAGCTGGGTTTACTTATCGTTCGGCAAAAGGCAGCCATACAAGATGGGTTCATCCTTTACTATCTAATGAACCAATTACCATTGCTGGAAATGATGGCGATGATGCGAAACTATATTTAGAGAGAGAAGTTAATCGAAAACTTGGAATATTGAAAGCAATTGAAGAAGAGGAACCTGAATCATGAAATTACCTTATATAATTGTTATTCAATGGTCGGATGAAGATAACTGCTATCTAGTTCACTTACCTGATTTTCCATCTCAGCAGTTCCACACTCATGGAGATACCTATGAAGAAGCTTTGCAGAATGCAGTAGAGGTATTAGAGCTTTTAGTTGAAGAATATCAGGTAGATGGTAAATCTCTCCCAGAACCTAAAACTCAAGTAGAAAACTTGTTGTTTGCTTGAATCTCGCTCTCAACTGTAAACTGTTTATTTGATGTTAGTTTTTGTGTATTCTGCGATCGCCCGTTGGACTGCAAACAAGGTGCGATCGCCCTTTTGGACTTTTTCGATTAACAACCTCCGTCTCAAGGATTCGACGGCTTTTAGGAATTCGGAAGGGGATAATTCCAGAAGGGCTGGCTTTTTTGAGATTTCGACTGCTTTGTTTTGATTTGCCAACCAGGACATGACTTGTTTTTCAGTGTCTGACAAACGCTGAAAATGTTGGTGCAGTAAATATTCTAAGTCTCCTAAAACTAAGCTATCATAGGATAAGAAATCAGAAATTTCGCCGTTAAATAAGTCTAGAATTGCAGCGGCTGCTGTATTCAACCACAAGGGATTTCCTCGGTAAAGGTCTATCAATTTTGACCAGTTTTCTGATTCTGCTAAACCTTTTTCTGTGAAGATTTCTCGCGCTGATTCGCCTAAACCGTTGAGTTGCAATGTTTGACAATTTTTCTGCTGGTTTTCTAAGGCTGCAATTTCTCTGGGTTTTTCCCAACTAATCAAAATTAAGCAACTGTTGTGACATGATTCTGCTATTTGTTTGAAGAATGGGCCGTAGTTTTCATAGCCTGGTTGATAGTTTCCTGCTAGTTGTTGGCTGCTGAAGATTGTTTGCACATCATCGAGGATGATGAGACAGCGGTAGGAACGCAAATAGTTGATTAAATCTGGTAATTCGATTTCTTGCTGTTGGGAGAGGAATTGAATTAAGTTTGTTTGGAGTGAGGCGAGGGGTGGCGCGTTGTGGAGGCTTCGCCAGATGATGCAATCGAATTCGTGTTGAATTTGGGGGATTAGTTGGAGTGTCAGGGCGGTTTTGCCAATACCGGATAAGCCGAGGATGGTGATGAGGCGGGTGCGGCTTAAAATCCAGTTTTCGAGGGTGGTGAGTTCGGATGTGCGATTATAGAATAGGTTGGGTTCTGGTGCGTCGCCTAAGTCTAAATGTATTTTAGGTTCGGAATTCCTTGTTTTTTCGTGAAATTTATCCTTGTCTTGCGGTTCAGGTTGTGAGACTTCTGGAGAATAAAAAGTATCTGCGGAGATGTTACGAATATGGATACAGCCATTCCCCACGAGTGAGACATTGGAAACTTGTAAATTTTCCAGTTTAGCTCTAAAATTGGCTTTACATACTTGTTCCTCACCTAATGCAACTGACAGAAGCTTTCACAATTTGAAACCAACTTCTTTAACATATTTTTCTGAACGCTGGTGTTCCTGTGCAATTTCCTTATATTTTTGATTGTCCCAAGTGCCGCGCAGTATAGCTTTTTGCAGACTATCTAAGTGTTTTCCCGTAGTAGTTAAAGCTAGATTGTCAGTAAACTTTAAGGCTTCTTCAACGTCCATTAGTCACGCAAATACAAGGGGTTGACCTCATTATAGCGTAACTGTATATGACTTTTTCAAGCTTGACCAGCTAAATATGACTTTTTCTGACCTAGATATTAAGAGAAATTCCCTACTAAATATGGCTTTATATGGCTTGACAAGCTTTAGTATCTAGGGAATAATTTATACTTAGTAGACACCAAAAGGTAATGAAACTGATGCACAGCTTAAAAATGGGTTTGTTGTTTGTTGGTTTCATCTCGAGTTTTTCTTTCGCTTCAATCGCACGAGCGGGAGAGCGATGGCCTGGGCCAGAAAAGTCTGGTAACTGTCCGTTTAATCAAAGTTCTTGCGAATATCGTACTTATCAAGTACCTTCTGGTGCTTCGGGAATAGGTGGATTTTATGTAAATCTAACAAGTCCAGACTCTTCTGCTCTTATTACATGGACAGCGCGACGATGTGGCGATGGGAAAGAGATTAGTAGTGGGTCAAAAAATATTTCAACCAGTTCTACAGGTCAAAACTACATTGACTTTCCGTCAGGGGTTTGCAATTTTACGTTTAAGGTACTTGACCCAAAGAGATATCGGGATGGGGGGAATCGCGTTGATTTCTTGATGAACTACGATGTAGATTACTAACTAAGAGAAGTGGGAAACAGAGTCTTAAAAACTCCTCTCCCTATTTTCTAAAAAAGGGCGATCGCCCTTTCTCTCCCTATTTTATGAAAAAGGGCGATCGCCCTTACGTCCCAAATTGTCAAAAAGTGCGTGAAACGCAGCTATCCCGTAGGGAATCACCCTAACTACTTGATTAATTAACCTACTTTACTGCGACAGCTAACTGGAACCCCAGTTTATCTAGTAAAACTATCAAAGCATAAATTTCCTCGCCCCCACTCTCAGACAACATCCGATCGAATTTCTCATATATAAATTTAGCTTCCGTCGATAACTTATTCATCTGCAAATAAGCATCCACCACATCTTTAAGTCCTGCTCGCAGTAATTCTGGTTCTGGTGTTTCTGACTCTAATTCCAACATAACCTCGATATAGCTAGCAGCACTTTCTGGATTTTTCAGAGAAGAAATCAAGTATTCGTGGTAGCTTCTACTTGTTGGCACTTTGAGTTCTTTCATAATCTCTCCAATATTTTTTAGCTTGGCTAATATCTTGTTCTTGAGTGCTTTTATCACCGCCACATAGCAGCAATACAACTGTTAACCCGATTTGTCCAAAATAGATGCGATAGCCAGGGCCATAATCAATCTTAAGTTCATAAACTCCGGCTCCTAGTGAGCGATAATCTCCCAGATTGCCTAGCTCAACTCGCCTGAGTCGTTTCTTAATTTTAGATACAGTTTTCGTATCTTGAAAGGAATCAAGCCATCCTTCAAAGGGACTTGTCCCATCGGCTTTTAGGTAAGTCTGTACTTCTCGTGGTTGAGCTTCCATAATTTTAACACAGGCGATCGGGATTTTAACTGATTTTACAGTACCATCCTCATAAATATGTACATTAGGAATTCGACGATAAAGAATATCATTGTCTACAATTTCTTCTAGCATTATCTCATCCTGACTTATTTAATTAATAGCCGAGACAACACGTTCAGGACTTCAGATAATGATACCTCTAATGTTGCTTGAGACATGGCTTTTACAAAAATCGTATTTTATTTTATATCATATCGCTGCGGGCGGTTTCGGTTGAGAAGGGACAATTTTAGACTGAGGTTTCTTCTTTGACACGAGCCGAATAATATTTTTTCATCGATTCTTGAGAAATAATGGCATGACAAGATGCGTCTCTCGGCAAATCCCCTCTCGCTTCTAACCAAGGCATTTCATTGCAAATCATTTGTTCCAAAGTTTCATCATCATAGTCAAAATATGCATCAGCAACTTCTTCGATAAATTGCCCAATTTTTTGGGGAAGTTTCGGTTGTTCGATTTTTTCTGTAATTGGTTCCCAACTAAATTGGCATTGATACTTCTCTAATAAATCGGGAATCATCGGCCCGTGAATCCAGGCTTGAAAATCTGCATCAAAAAGTGGCTTGCCGTAAACTCCTAAATACCAAGCTTGAGCGTAGTACATGAGTTTTTGTAGCTTGTAGACATTGATTGCTACATCAGTTTGTGCGGCTAACCAAATGAAAGCATTTGCAATATCTCGATCGCTCAATTTGTCCGAATTAGTTGGAACCCCAACAACTTTCAGTTGACCTTCGCCTATCTGTTCCAATAGTTCAGAAACTGACAAGTTAAATTCTCCGGCAATTTGCTCAACTCTTTGCCATACTGGAGAACTCACAGTTATTTGATATTCAGTTGTGATTGAGGTAGCTTGAGTCATGGCAGTTCTGAGAGCTGACTTAAATAATTGTAGCAAAGAGTGCGGAATAATGACGTAAAGACGATCGCCCTTACATCCCAAATTGTCAAAAAGTGCGATCGCCTTTATTCAGGCAAAGTCAAAATAGTTGTAGCCTCAGCCAAAAGTTTACACTTGACTTTATTGTTTTCCCCCTCAATCAGACAATGAGCTGGATTATCCTGCAAAGGGTCATGCCTGATAATGAAACCTAAAGAACGGGCATATCCTGCTACCAACACACCCACCTTAGTAGTGTCAGGATTTCTCGCACGAGCTAAAATTTCTTGGGGAGTTGTTAGCCTAGCCAACTCAACGGAGATGCTGTTATCAGGTTTTCCTCTAACTTGGAAAGCAACTGATTTTACAGTACCATCTTCATAAAGATGTACGTTAGGAATCCGACGATAAAGGATATCGTTATCTGCAATTTCTTCTAGCACGATCTCATCCTGACTTATTGAATTAATAGCCGAGACAACACATTCAGGACTTCAGATAATGATACCTCGTTTTTCTCCTCAAAATTTCTCTCGCTTCCCTCTCCCTTAATTAGTAGATAGCTGAAACTCATATCGGGTTTAATTTCCACTTCTAGATTGCCCTGTGGACTCCGCCATTCCAGTTGTAGGCTACCATTAGCAATTGGTGCTGCATCATAGGGTAAAATCCGATCGCCAACTAAAGGCGAAAGAGAGTGTTTGACATGAACAAGCAACTGACAGGCTTTTACAAAAGCAACGGACGAAACTGCTAATGCACCATAGGAATCCCAGTCAGGTTCTAGTTGGGCAAGTTGCGTCAAGCGCTCTAATATTGGATCTAAGGAAACATCAGTTAATGTTGCTTGATACATGATTTTTAGAAGAGTCATATTTTCTATTATATCATATATATCATAAGGTTTTCAGACGACCGCAATTTTTCGTATATTTCATACATTTCGTACATTTCGTATCTTTCTGCCATTGCCAACATTACTCTGCCATATTTTACTTGTAGATATTCTCAATTAGCAGCATCGCACTGCATCCCGAAACAGTTTAAACGCTTCTTTTTCTTCCGACATTTGCAGGCATCTCCCCAGCAATTCTAGATCCAAATCTGGCAAAAGTACGCTCCTCGAAGTGCGATCGTAACCCTCCGATTTCAGTTGGTAAATCGAAAACACTCCGTCTTCCCAAAACCAAACTTCCGCTACGTTAAATCGGCGGTAGTATTCCAGCTTATTAATAGTCCGAAGAATAAAAATAACTTCGATCGCCAAATCAGGTGTTTCTCGCCCCCGTCGATCCTCGCCAAAGTAGTAAGATAAATCTGGTTCCTTGCTGCTGCCTTTTGCTTCCCCTTGGAGTGTAGCGCTACCCGTCGGTGTAAAACTAATATCTTTTTCTAGGAAAAACTGACCTAACATTCCTGCCATATATTTAATGATTTCATGCTTCGACGAACGTGTGATAATTTCCACATATCCGTCGAGGTAAGACAAGCGAATGCTGCGAGTGTACTCTAGCAAGGATTCCAAAGTTTTGAACTGTTCCCAAGTCATTGATAGCGGCAAAATTAACCGCTGTTCCGGGAGTGCAGTCAATTGCGGGTGAATTGTAGCAGTCATTTATAATTCCCCGACTTCGAGTTGCTACTTGTAGATTAGCATAAAAACTATCTTATGACTTTTGAAACTAACAGAATTAGTCGGGTGCGTCAGAGATACCAGCTTTTAATAATCGCTTCACAATCAAACTCTGACGCACCCTACAAGTCGATTTATTTTCCTGCTAGTAAGGTGCGTCAGAGATACCAGCTTTTAATAATCGCTTCACAATCAAACTCTGACGCACCCTACAAGTCGATTTAATTTCCCGCTAGTAAGGTGCGTCAGAGATACCAGCTTTTAATAATCGCTTCACAATCAAACTCTGACGCACCCTACAAGTCGATTTAATTTCCCGCTAAAAATAACTAAGCCAAAAACTGGAACTGAGTACCGTTAACTGACAAAGCAAACGGACTTGCTTCTTCAAAAGAGCCGATTAGTTCAAAGTTATCTGTGTTTAAAACAATTCCCAAAATCTGTCCGTTTCTCCCGTTTACAATCACCATATCGTTGATGATTCCGTCGTTATCGTAAGCGATCAGATTGTCGTCAGTGAAGAGGAGGTCTAATTCTGTTAAACCGTCTGTCAAACCGATACGATCGCCTTCGTCAAAATTAAAATCGGTAATGATATCGGCTCCATTTACGCCAAATCCTTCGTTGCTTCTGAGCACAAATATATCAGCACCTGGCCCTCCCGTGAGCACGTCAACTCCCCGATCGCCCACTAAGAAATCGTTGCCGTCATTGCCGTCTAAATCGTCATCTCCCTGTCCTCCCCGCAGGATATCGTTCCCGGAGCCTCCAAAGATAATGTCGTTTCCCGCGTCGCCCCTAACTAGGTCGTTGCCATTATTTCCATCCAGGCGATCGTTCTCTTTTCCGCCGTAAATAATGTCATTTCCGTCGCCACCGCCGATAACATCATCGCCGTTATTTCCTAACAGCCGTTCGTTGGAATCCGACGAGCCTGCTATAGTATCGTTGCCGTCTAGTCCCCAAACTCCCCACGGAAAAGACGACAAATTTCCCTCTTCTACGTCAATCTCATCTGCTGTAGCGAATCCCAAAAAACGCGGCCCGCCGCCAGCAAATACAGGAAATCCAGTCAGATCGCCGATGAGATTGTTAATCGTTAAAGCCATAGGTATGTTTTTGCCAAAAAGGTAATATTTGTATTATATATTTTAATGACAGCATTGGCAAATAGCAAGGATATTTAAATTTACAGCCACTTTACTATGATAAATTAATAATTGCTAATTGTCAATTAGTAATTACAATTTTAAATTGCTAATGCTGTGCCGGGTGCAACCCAAAGCGGCTGTAAATTTCGCCGAGGAGTCAAATAGCATTGGTCGCTGACACTATCCCCTACGGCTCACCGCTTATAATGGGTATTACCCGCTCGCAAACACGTTAATATCATCTATAACGTTGAGACTCAGAAGTTGTTTGTCAATAAAAGTAAAAGTTTCTGGGCCGATCGCCAGACAAAATACGCAGTTTCCGATTACCCACACACAAACTTTACAAACAGGATCTAAATTCTTTACATTCGCCATAAATCGCCGATCGCTCATTTTTTAACAAAATCCACTGCTTTCAGGTGTTTCACTTATGTCTACTCCTAAATCGTCTTCCCATCAAAACAACAACAACAACTCCGTAAAATCGCTGTCAACCTCAAGTATGGCCCCAAAACAGCAAGACACTAACAATCTGCCAAGCGAACCAAGCATGGAACTACTACTGGAAGCTTTGACAGCCCAAATACCCAGTCAATCTGCGGAAATTGAACGCTTGAAAACGTGGAAACAAGACTTAGAGGGAATGTTTCAATTTCTCGGCGATCGCCGCGTTTTAATCGCAGTCATGGAACCGGGAACTTTTGCTCTGCGTTACGCTAACGCGGCTTTTTGCCGCTTGGCCGGTTGGGAGAACACGCCTTTGGTAACTCAATCTAATAACGGTTGGTTTGCAGAAACCAACCTCACTCTGCTGGAACTGTTCGAGGATTTGGATGTCAAAATGGCAGAGCAATTGTACCGCCGTCACCTTTTACACTGGGTATTTAAGCAATTTTATCAAATTGACCTCGACAGTTTGCGGGTGCTAGATGAACCGCTCACGGCGAGCGTGAAAAATCCCCAACACCGCGCACCCAAATTTATGGAATTTTGGTTTGGTTCGGAACAGTTGAAAATTACTCGCATTGATTCAAAAATAGATGAATTTGTCGATATTCCTTTAAAATTAATGCCTGTTGCAGAACGGGAAGCTTGGCTGATGCAGCCGAATCAACTGACAACTTTAGCCGATCGACTAAATTTAGATAATTACCGCGTCGAAGGTTTGCTGCTGCTAGAAGGTTTTGATGTCACCGTAAAGGAGCAAATTCGGCGGCTGACTCAGTTATTGATCGATCGCAATTCGATACTGCGGCCAGATAAATTTGAGAGCATCAATGGGTGTTTGCGATCGCTCTTTCATGCTGACGGCACTTTGCTGCTGCGCCCCGACGGCGAACAAGTACAGCTATTAGTTGCCAAAGACGACCAAAATTTGCAGCCGATTGTTTATTCAATGCACTCCCTAGAAGCTTCTCACTTTTTCAAGGCCACCGCAGCAAATCAAGTTTGGAACGTGCCCGACTTGCGCCGGGAATGCGAAACCGAGTGCGATCGAGCTTTGCGAAAAATGGGGACTCGATCAATGTTGCTCTTACCGCTGGTGGTCAAATCAGTCACCCGCGAGGGTTGCGGCCAGCGGATTTTGGGCGTGGTGGGGCTGCTGTGCGATCGGCCCAACCACTTCAACAACATTGACGCTCAACACGCCCAAGAACTCATTCCCCCCTTCATTGCAGCCCTACGGCAAGCCATGCAGCAGCGGTTTACCTACATTCACAACATCCACCCCGCAGTCGAGTGGCGGTTCGCCCAAGAAGCAGAAAGGCGCAGTTGGGGACTGCCCCCAGAGACGATCGTATTTCCCGACGTTCATCCCCTGTACGGAATTTCCGACATTCGCGGTTCCAGCGACGAAAGAAACCGAGCCATTCAAACAGATTTGCTCGAACAATTCCGCTTAGGTTTAGCCATAGCCGATGCCCTTTGCCAAACACAAACTACCCACCTCGGCGAGCAACTGCGACTCGACTTGCTCGACTACATCCAGCATCTAAAAGAAAAAGTAACAGTCGATATGGAAGTGCGATCAGCCGAGTATTTAAACGAGCGTTTAGAACTGTATTTTGACTACTTTATCCAGTGCGGCCCCACAGTTATGGCAGCCGTTGAAGCTTACCGAACCGCCTGCGATAACGAACACAACTGCGTTTACACCGATCGTACCCGCTACGATCAAATGGTGACCCTAATCGGCACCAAACTCCAAGAAACCTGGGCCCGCTGGCAAGAAAAAATGCAGCAAATCCTCCCCCACTACTGCGACATCGAATGCACCGACGGCATAGATCACATGATTTATGTCGGAAAGTCGATCGATCCCAAATTCACTCAATTTCACCTGCACAGTTTGCGCTACGAAGAACTGCGAGCAATTTGCGACTGCGGGCGCACAGTTTTTCGCCTGCAAGCCGACTCTCAAATTAACATGGAACTCGCACACTTAGTCTTAGTGCAGAATACCGCGATCGACATCTTTCACAACGAAAACACCGAAAAAATGTTCGATGTCAAAGGCACCCGCGACATCCGCTACGAACTCGTCAAAAAACGCATCGAAAAAGCCGTTGAGAAAAACGAACAACAGCGAATTACTCAATCAGGAATGCTAACCATAGTTTATTCAACCGAAGATGAATGGGAAGAATACCAACAATACTTGCGCTACTTATCTCGCGAAGGTTGGGTAGAGGCAAAAATTCAGACGGGGATGGTAGAATCACTGCAAGGAGTCAGCGGTTTAAAATTCGCCCGCGTCCGTATTTTACCGGACACAAAATCTCTTGCAGAATATCGCGAAGTTACAGTTGTAGAAGATTGAGAAGCGCCCAAATAACCTTGATTGTATGGTGCGTCAGGGCTAAGTATTTTGAACGTAGACTCATGAATCTTACCCTGACGCACCCTACGAACTCTATAGATTATTTGTGACTCATCGCACAATACAATGCGACCTGCATCACATAAATGTTCAATGAATTAGCGCTACTTTAGGTTTAATTATATCTAATTTTATTTCCAATAAACCTATGAAAACCATTTCAGAATATCAAATCAATTCTACTCTGCACGAAGGCCTCGAAACAATTATATATCGCGGACAAACACCCACAAACGGGCGCGCAGCAATTCTGAAAGTCCTCAAAGCCGAATATCCCACACTCGAAGCCATTACTCGCCTCAAGCACGAATATCAAATCCGCCAAAATTTAGACAGCGAACAAATCGTCAAAACCATCAGTCTCGAAACCTTTGACCAGCGATTAGCACTGGTTTTAGAAGACTTTGGCGGCCAATCCCTTGCCCAACTCCTGGAAACAGAAACATTAAGTCCGCGAGCAAATTTAAACATCGCCATCCAAATAGTCAAAGCCTTACAATACCTGCATTCTCAGCAAATTATTCACAAAGACATCAAACCCAGCAACATCATTATTAACTACCAAACAAAACAAGTCAAACTCACCGACTTCGGCATTGCCACCAAACTAAACAAAGAAAACCCGCAATTTAATAATCCCAACTCCGTCGAAGGCACATTAGCCTATATGTCACCCGAACAAACCGGGAGAATGAACCGCAGCCTCGACTACCGCACCGACTTTTATTCCCTCGGAATTACCTTGTATGAAATACTCACAGGTAAATTGCCATTTCAAAGCAGCGACCCCTTAGAAATAGTTTACAACCACATCGCCGTTCAAGCAATTTCGCCACATCAAATCAATCCTAAAGTTTCGCCAGAAATTTCAGAAATAGTCATGAAATTGATGTCAAAAAATGCCGAATCAAGATATCAAAGTGCAGCCGGATTACTCGCAGATTTAGAAACTTGTTTCCATCAATTGGAAACAACCGGAGAAATTGCTAATTTCATCCCCGGACAATTAGATATTCTCAGCCAATTGTTAATACCCCAAAAATTGTACGGTAGAGAAAACCAAGTCAACCAAATATTAGCAGCCTTTGAACGAGTAGGGGCGGGTTCACCCGAATCTTTGCCACCCAACCAAAATACAGAAAAAGCCGCCCATTCCCAAAGCGAATTAATGCTAGTATCCGGTTATTCTGGCATCGGCAAATCAGCCGTCGTCAATGAAGTTAGCAAACCAATTACTCGTTCTAAAGGTTATTTCATCAGTGGCAAATTTGACCAATTCAAACGAAACATTCCCTACGCATCATTAATTCAAGCATTTAACTCACTACTGCGCCAGTTGCTAACTGAAAGTGCTGCTGCTACAGAAACATGGCGCACTAAAATTTTAACAGCTTTAGGCACAGACGGGAAAGTAATTGCCGATGTAATTCCAGAACTTGAATTAATCATTGGGAAACAGCCCAATGTGCCAGAACTCGGCCCTGTAGAATCGCAAAATCGCTTCAATCGCCTATTCAAAGAATTTATTCGCGTTTTTGCCCAAAAAGAACACCCGCTAGTCATCTTTTTAGACGATTTGCAGTGGGCAGATTCAGCAACATTAAAGTTAATGCAAACACTGATAACTGACCCCAACCAACAATATTTATTGCTAATCGGTGCTTATCGAGATAACGAAGTTAGTCCGACTCACCCGTTAATTCATACTGTCGAAGAAATCGAAAAAACTGGTACGATAGTCAACAATATCGTGCTGCAACCGCTGGATTTAGAAAATGTGACTGAATTAGTCGGTGAAACACTTAACAACCGCACAGAACAGGTAAGAAACTTAGCAGAGTTAATCTCTAATAAGACAGGTGGAAATCCTTTTTTCTTGACGCAACTTCTACAAGCACTTTATCAAGAAAATCTGTTCAAATTTGACTTTAATTTCAGTCAAGAAAGTAAAGGTGGCTGGAATTGGAATATCGATGAAATTCAAGCCATTGGAATTACAGATAAAAGTGTAGTCGAACTGGTAGCCAGTCGCATTGAAAAGCTACCCGCAGCCACACAAGAAGTGTTAAAATTAGCAGCTTGCGTGGGCGATAAATTTGCCCTAGATGTGCTGTCACTTGTCAGCGAAGAGTCAGTGAATGTTACAGCTACTGAACTGTATTCAGCTTTGCAAGCAGGGTTGATTCTGCCTTTAAGCGATGCTTATCGCATTCCTTTGGTTTTCGATCGCGCTGAATCAATAAACCTCAAATTAGACACTTCGCGGGTGAGTTACAAATTTTTGCACGATCGCGTTCAGCAAGCCGCCTATTCCCTAATTCCCGAAAACCAAAAGCAATCCACACATTTAAAAATCGGTCAATTACTGTTACAGAATACTCCCCCAGAAAAGATCGAAGAAAACATCTTTGATATTGTCAATCAGTTGAATGTCGGAATTGAAATAATTAGCCAGCATACAGAAAAAATTGAGTTAGCACGGTTAAATTTAATAGCTGGGCGCAGGGCAAAAAGTGCGACTGCTTATGAATCCGCTGTCAGGTATTTGCGGGTGGCTGTGCAATTATTGCCAGTGGATAGTTGGGACAGTCAGTATGAATTAACGTTAGCAATTTACGAGTCAACAGCAGAAGCTGAATATTTAAACAGCAACTATGAAGATTCAAAAAAAATCATCGATATTGTCCTGCAACAAGCCCAAACTCTACTGGACAAAGTCAACGCTTATGAACTTCAATTTCAGTCTTATAATGCTCAAAATATACTTGCTAAATCACTAAGTACAGGGCTGGAAGTGCTGCAATTGTTAGGCATTAATTTTCCTCAAAACCCCACGCCGATTAATGTTGTAGCGGGATTGATAGACACAAAAGTGAGCTTGGGATTCAAACGAATTGAGGATTTAGCTAACTTGCCAGATATGACAGATCCCAACCGAAAAGCAGCGATGCGGATTTTATCGGGGATTCTCGGCAGTGCTCTTCAGGCTAAGCCTCCACTGTTTCCACTGTTGATATTTATGATGCTCAAGCTGTGCGTTAAATATGGCAATTCTCCTGATGCTAGTGTCGCCTACATTTATTATGGCGTAGTTATGTGCAGGCTAGGGGACATTAGTTTGGCATACCAATTCGGTCAACTGGCAATTAGGCTGTTAGACAAATTTCCATCCCGTTCTAACGAAACTAGAGTTTATGCGGTTTTTGGTACTTTTATTCACCACTTAAAATCCGAACTCAAGTCAGGATTAGTTATGCTTAAATCTGGTTTTGAAACAGCGATGGAAATAGGAAATTTGGAGTATGCTGGTTATTCTATCGGTGAATATTGTGTTAACAAAATGTGGATGGGGGCGCCTCTCGATTTGCTGGAAGAGGAAACTGGTAAGTATGTGAAACTCATGCAGCAATGTCAACTGCCAACTGCTGTAAATTATATAAGCATATGCAGGCAGACAGCGCTGAATTTGCGCGGTAAAGCTGTCGATCCATGCCTTTTAGTCGGGGAGATATTTAATGAACTCGAAACGCTCCCCGTTTTTATAGAAGCTAAAAATTTTACTTTTATTTGTTTAGTTTATCATCTCAAAACTCAGCTTAATTTTTTGTTTAAAAATTACGTTCCAGCCTTAGAATTATCACGGTTGTTTGAGAAACATGAAGAAGTCGCAGCCGGATTTTATGTAGTTTCGATGAATAATTTTTACTCTTCTCTCAGTGTCCTCGCTTTGTATGCCGAAGCTGGCAAAGAAGAGCAAAAGCAATATTTGAAAAAAGTTGTGCAGTTCCAAAAAAAGATGCAAAAATGGGCATTTCATGCTCCGATGAATTATCAACACAAATACGACTTGGTAGCGGCAGAGAAAGCGCGAGTTTTGGGGTACAATGCTGAAGCAATGAATTTGTACGATCGCGCAATTGCCGGTGCCGCCAAAAACGGTTACATCCAAGAGGAAGCATTAGCTTATGAATTAGCCGGAGAATTTTATCAATCTCTGGGAAAACAGATAGTGGCTCAAGCATATCTGACTAAAGCTTATTACGGCTATATCCGCTGGGGAGCACTAGCGAAAGTTAAACACTTAGAGTCAATACATCCTTTCTTAGTAGCACAAACGCGCACAGCAGAAACTTCAACCCTCAATGTCACCCGCACTAGGACTGGAAATACAACCAGTAACGGTTTGGGCGATTTCTTAGACGTGGCGACTTTTATTAAGTCTTCGCAAGCGATTAACAGTGAAATTGTTCTCGAAAACTTGTTGACAAAATTAATTAAAATTATTTTAGAAAATGCGGCGGCTCAAAAAGCCGTGCTGCTGCTGCTAAAAGACGATCGCCTTTACGTCGAAGCTGTCGGAAATACTACAGATTTTACTTGCACTGTTTTGCAATCTATCCCATTTGAAACAACTCAAGATTTGCCTGTTTCTGTAATCAACTATGTTTTTCGCACTCAAAAGCCTCTGCTATTGGATGATGCGACTGTTGCCGCACCTTTTAATGCGGATGCGTACATTCGAGAATTGCAAATTCAATCAATTCTGTGTTTGCCAGTTATTTATCAATCCCACTTGCAAGGGATTATTTATCTGGAAAATAAGTTAGCTGCAGCAGCTTTTACTACCGACAGGGTAGAAGTTTTAAAAATTTTAGTTTCTCAAGTCGCTATTGCCATAGAAAATGCTCTCTTGTACGCGCGAGAGCAAGAAAAGTCTCAACAGTTAGAAAAGTCTTTTGCGGAACTGCAACAAGCACAATTGCAATTAATTCAAGGTGAAAAAATGTCTTCGCTGGGCAATTTGGTTGCTGGTGTTGCTCACGAAATTAACAATCCGGTTGGTTTTATTTCTGGGAATATTAGCGAAGCGACTGTGGCTGTGGACGATTTAATTAGCCATTTAAAATTGTATCAAGAAGAAGTGACTAATCCTAGCTCGCAAATCGAACAGGATGCGGAGGATATCGATTTGGAGTATCTTATAGAAGATTTGCCGAAAATGCTGGGGTCGATGAAAGTTGGGTGCGATCGCATTCGCAATATTAGCACGTCTCTCCGCACTTTCTCCCGTGGGGACACCAGCCAAAAAGTGTCGGCGGATATCCACGAAGGAATTGACAGCACTTTAATGATTTTACAGCATCGCTTGAAAGCTAATTCAGAGCATCCGCTGATTCAAGTAGTTAAGGAGTATGGAAATCTCCCGAAAGTTAAGTGCTATTTGGGACAGTTGAATCAGGTGTTTATGAATATTCTGGCAAATGCGATCGACTGTTTTGAAGAAGCAAATAAAGGTCGGAGTTTTGATGAGATTGAACTCGCTCCTAATATCATTACTATCAAAACAGAAATTGATGACGAGCATCAAATAGTTGTCATTAAGATTGGAGATAATGGCAGGGGAATTTCTGAGGGAGTTGTAGCGCATATTTTTGACCATTTATTCACTACTAAAGGTGTTGGAAAAGGGACAGGGTTGGGTTTATCTATCAGTCGTCAAATTGTGGAAGAAACTCACGGTGGCAAACTGAGTTGTGATTCGGTATTGGGAAAAGGGACGGAATTTGCGATCGCACTTCCTTTGAATTAAGATTATGGAACTATGGCGTGTTTTAAAACCCGGAGATCCCCCCTAACCCCCCTTAATAAGGGGGGGACAAGAGCATTCTCAAAGTCCCCCTTTTTAAGGGGGATGCGAGGGGGATCGAGACTCGGCTAAAAACGACACAACACAAATTTGGAAATTTGTCAAGGCATAATGATCTTTGAAAAAGTCCGCCGTTTACAGTCTGCATTCGGTAGTATGCGGTTACATTGTTAGCTAAATGTAATAAGTGTATTTGATAGGAGTTTTGCCAGTGAACGCTGCCGAACAAGCTAAAAATATTGAACTTACGAGCAAAATTGCTGCGGTTGTTAATTTATTTAAGTCGGATTTTCCGGATGCGAAAGTCGATTTGAAACCTTGGATGAATGACCAGGATACCAGAGAACTTGTCGATCCAGATTCGATCGACATTGGCTTCCATTTTCCCGGTAGAAGTCGTTTGTTGCAAAGCCGCAGCATTTTGATTCAAATCCGATTTTACCAAGATCCGGTGGAAGGATCGCGAAGGGCGATCGGAGTTGAGGCGGCAGGTTACGATCATACTGGTCAACAGTGGCGCTTTTCTACCGTGGAAAATTGGAATTTTCTGGGCCAAACCGAACCTGCACCGGAGTCGGGGAAAAAACTCAAACACTTTTGTGAACAAATTTTCAATTTGTTCAATCAATCTTTTTGAGGACTAAAGTCCTTGCAGGTTCGCAGTTGTAAGTCGTAGGGTGTGTCGCCATCCAAAATCTGTCAAGAAAAATCGACAATCTGATAGCGACGCACCTCTGACTGCAGAAACAAACTCAAAACTTATTTGGCAGCAAGCTGTTTTTATTTAATTGTATTAATTATCGGTTAATTACGCATCGTAAATTTAGTTAGCCAGCCCTTTGTAGGAGTGCGTCACTATCAGATTGTCGATACATTTCAAACATTGTTGAGGGCGACGCATCCTACGGCTACGGCATCTCACTCGGCGATTGAAATCGCTTCTACACATACAAAGTCCGCCTCCGCGGACTAAGAAATAAGCCAGATTTAGTCCTTGCTATTATCACAATTGTCGATCGCCCGACAACCAACAGCATAAACTGATTTGTAAGTGCTAGAACGCTTGCCAAACAAAGTATAGCGGTTGTCGCGCACTTGTTCGTAAACGCGATCGCCCATCCACTTCATCCCCGGCATCGCGCGGTAAGCCGCCACAAACACCTCGCCAGCAGGCAATATCCGCCCGATTTCCTCGGCTGCATCGCTACCTTGCCACCGTTTTTCTGGATTCTGTGCATCTATCAAAATCATCCCCATTTCGCAGTCCCCAGAACTTATCCCAAAGCGCTTTAATTCCTCTAAATCTTGCATGGAAATATACTCAAATCGCTCGCCTCGATCTAAGTTTTCCAATAACTGCACCAAGGTGACACAGAGATTACAATTGCCGTCGTAAATTACATTATATTTCATAGGGAATGGGGAATGGGGAATGGGGG
>NZ_JADEWV010000010.1 GCF_015207455.1 Microcoleus sp. LEGE 07076 | reverse complement strand
GTATATTAACATGAGGATTAATGCTACGGCCAAAAACCGATCGCCCTCCCCCACACCCCAAAGTGCAGCGCAGTTATCCCTCTTCAGAAATTGCGCCCCCGAACCACTATTCCCGCCAATTTATTCCTCAAGACAACGATCGGCTCGGTCAACAGCGCTATCCTAGTAGTTATATTGCTACCAAAGTCGATCGACCCGGAGGCCCCTTGTTCAGCCTAGTTCAAAACACTTCTCGCAAAGGAGAAATCCTAGAGGTCGTCTTCCGCAACGGTTGGGACTACATGAAAAGCCTCCTAACCGGCCGCAAAACCGACGCACCCAGTCTCCCAACTCCCGCTGTTCTCCGCAACATCCTGGTAGAATTAGGCCCAGTTTTTGTGAAATTGGGACAATTGCTGAGTACCCGTCCCGACCTTTTACCCGCCAGCTACATCGAAATCCTCTCCACGCTACAAGCGGAAGTTCCGCCCGTACCTTGGTCGGAAGTAGAATTTATTGTCCGCAAGGAACTCACACAATCTCTCGAAGATACCTTCGCTAAATTTAACACTCAGGCGATCGCCGCAGGGTCGATCGCCCAAACCCACAAAGCTACTTTAAAAGATGGCCGCGAAGTCGCCCTCAAAGTTCAGCGCCCCGGGATTGATATTATCATCGAACAAGACATCGCCGTGCTCCGAGGCTTGGCAGAACTTGTGATGCTCACCGAATTCGGTCAACAATACGATATTGTCGCCCTAGCTGAAGAATTTGCGATCGCCCTGCGTGCAGAACTAGACTTCATTCAAGAAGCCAGCTACACCGACGAACTGCGCCGCAATTTATCTAAAAGTAAATGGTTCGACCCAAAACAAGTTGTTTTACCAGAAATAAACTGGGAGTTGACAACCAAAAAACTCTTAGTAATGGAATGGCTGAACGGAGTGCCGATTTTGTTAGGCGACTTGCAAGGAATTGGTCATAAAGGAGATATAAATGCCGAACGCGAAGAAATTACAACGCTACTTTGCCGCGTTTTCTTCCAGCAGTTGTATATCGACGGATTCTTTCACGCAGACCCGCATCCCGGCAATTTATTTTATCTCAAAGACGGTCGAATAGCTTTGCTCGACTGCGGTATGGTCGGCAGATTAGACCCGCGAACCCAGCAAAATTTGACAGAAATGTTGCTAGCAATTGTCGATTTAGACGCTCAGCGATGCACTCAATTAACATTGGAAATGGCAGAATTTGCTCAACCTAAAAGTTTAGCTATTCTCGAAAACGATTTGGCTCGAATGCTGCGGAAGTATTACAATGTAAGCTTGTCGCAAATGAACCTCTCCGAAATATTTTATGAAGTGCTGGAAATCACCCGCAAAAATAAAATTAGGCTACCCAGCAATCTCGGTTTGTATGCAAAAACTCTAGCTAATTTAGAAGGACTGGCGCGCTCTTTCAATCCGAGATTTAATATTGTAGAGCAGGTGAAACCGCTGATGACCGATATGTTTCGCCGTCAGTTATTGGGAGATGACCCGGTGCAAGCTCTGCTGAGAACCGCTCTGGATCTAAAAAGCTTGTCTTTGCAATCTCCGCGACAGGTGGAAGTGCTTTTAGACCGGGTTACTTCGGAAACTTTGAAGTGGAATTTAACAGTAAAAGAACTCGATCCGCTGCGCCGTACTTTGGGTGATTCTGCGAACCGACTTTCTTTTAGTGTTGTCGTGGGTTCGCTGATTGTGGGTGCAGCAATTATTTCTTCTAACGCGCAAACTGCTCAACTATCTTTTTTGAGCAACGGTTTGTTTGCAGCGGCGAGTTTTTTAGGTTTGTGGTTAATTGTTAGCATTTTGCGATCGGGGCGTTTGCGGAGTTAAAAGGTTAGTAGTGGGGACTTCAGTTTCTTCAAATTAAGGACTTGCATTCCTGACTACAAACCTATGCTATCTTCAGGTTCGTAGTGGGGACTTCAGTTTCTCCAGATTCCAGAAAGAAGGACTTGCATTCCTGACTACGAACCTATGCTATCTTCAGGTTCGTAGTGGGGACTTCAGTTTCTCCAGATTCTAGAAAGAAGGACTTGCATTCCTGATTACGAACCTATGTTAAAATAAGATTCAAGCTAAATATTATTAGGAATGAGCAATATTAACCAAGTGTTATTAAGTCAAAAACAGCCAGAATTAGGATTAGTCTGCATTACAACATCCGATGCCGTTCGCTTTCGCACTGTCACGCGGAAGCGACTTTTACAGCTTGCGGAAACTGAACAAGAAAAAGTGTTGCGCGAGTTGTATGCAGATAACTTAAAACGGCTTGACAAAGCGATTGATTTCTGCTATGCAAATAAGATTAAATTGTATCGCATGACTTCTGCACTGTTCCCTTTTGCAGATACAGATTTGGGGGAAACAGTGCTGCACTCCATGACTGAGGAATTGCGGAGAGTGGGCGATCGCGCAATTTCCCTCAATATCCGTTTGGTACTCCACCCGGATCAATTTGTTGTCCTCAGTTCCGACAAGCCGGATGTTGTGAAAAACAGCATTAAAATTCTGGCGACTCATGCTTTAATTTTAGATATGTTGGGACAACCCCGATCGCCCTGGGCACTGATGAACATTCACGGCGGTAAGGGATCTCGCACTTCGCAACTGACATCAGTCATCCGCGACTTACCCGAATCTATTCGATCGCGCTTAACCTTTGAAAATGACGAATACGCTTACAGTTCCTCAGAACTTTTAGAAGTTTGTCTCGATACCGCAGTACCGATGGTTTTTGACGCGCACCACCACGTCATTCACGAACATTTAGAAAGTTACGACGATCCGAGTGTGGCCGAAATGCTCGCAGCAGCCCGCACTTCTTGGGCATTTCCCCAATGGCAATTAGTACATATATCCAACGGAAAAGAATTTTTTGCAGACCCGCGCCACAGCGACTTGATTGTAGATATGCCTGAGTGCTATTATCAAGCTCCTTGGATTGAAGTAGAAGCTAAATTCAAAGAATTAGCTATTGACAAGTTGCGGAAAGAATGGCTGGCTGCAAATGTTCGAGAATTTAGCAATGTCTCGTAGGGGATGGTTTAGTCTGACAGTCCGACAGGGGTTTTTAACCTTTGTTTCATAGCTAAAGTCCTCTTTTAGAGGACTAAAATAGATAAATATTGATGTGATATTGCTAGTCGGTTTTAACCGAGATATTGCACCATTCTCAATTAGCCTTTCATGGGCGGGCTTTCTGGCCCACCCCACAAGAAAATCCATTTTTTGTGGAACGGGCTTCTAGCCGATTGCTGACATTGGTGCAATATCTCAGTTTTAACCGAATGCAAGCTTTGAGGCGGGGGTTTAAAGCACTGCCGCACTGTCGGATCGCCCGACGAATGCCGGACTGCAAGAGTAGAGAAAAAAGCGCGTTAATACCAACTATAAATAATGTGAGCAATTATGTGCGGAAGATTCACTTTAAATACATCAGCTCAAATCATCGCCGAATTCTTCAAACTGTCAGAAGTTCCCGAAATTAAACCGCGATACAATATCGCCCCAACTCAATCAGTTGCGACAGTCACAGTCGATTCAAAAACAATTGAGCGGCAGTTTCAATTTATGCGCTGGGGATTGATTCCCAGTTGGGCAAAAGATCTGAAAATCGGCAGCCATACGATCAATGCGCGATCGGAAACAGTAGCCGAAAAACCTGCTTTTCGCAGCGCCATCAAGCACAGGCGATGTTTGATAGTTGCTGACGGTTTCTACGAATGGCTGCCGCAGGGCAAGAAAAAACAGCCTTACTATTTTACAATGGCAAACGGCGCACCTTTTGCTTTTGCCGGTTTGTGGGAAAATTGGGAATCTCCAGAAGCAGAAAAGATTGTATCTTGCAGTATAATTACTACCACTCCTAACGAAACTGTGCAGCCCGTGCACGATCGAATGCCGGTGATTCTCCCTGAGGAGGTTTGGGAAGAGTGGCTTGACCCCTCAATTAAAAATGCTCAGCAAGTTTTGCCGCTGTTAAAGCCCTATACTTCAGCAGCAATGAAAGCAAATGCGGTAAGTGCGATCGTCAATAGTCCGACTAAAGACACTCCGGAGTGCATTCAAGCAATGCCTTTATCGCTCGGCGGTTAGAAACCGCGTCTACACACACGAAGTCCGCCTCCGCGGACTAAGAAGTCGAGGAGCATTACAGTTTAACTCAGTTGTTATTTGCTCAAATACTTTTTTTCATCTCAACATCAGGGAAAGGACAAAAACATGATCGGATACGTTACACTCGGCACTAACGATCTTGAAAGTGCAGCAAAGTTTTATGATGCTTTGCTTGCGGAAATTGGCGCTCGACGATTCATGGAATTCGACGGATTTATCGCGTGGAGCGTTTCTCCAGAGCTACCAGCACTTGCTGTTACAAAACCATTTGATGGTAACAAAGCAACTGTTGGTAATGGAGTAATGGTAGCTCTTCAAGTTGACAGCCCAGAAAAAGTCAATTTAGTTTATAACAAGGCGATCGAACTTGGCGCTAAAGATGAAGGAGCCGCGGGACCCAGAGGCGTGTTACCGGGGTTTTATGCCGGATATTTCCGGGATCTTGATGGAAATAAGTTGAACGTGTTTTGTATGATTCAACCAAACAGCTAAGATAGAAAATCGCTATCGCACTGGTGCGTCGCCATCTACAATCTGCAACTTCCATCCCATATCTGAGGGCGACGCACCCTACAGAATTGACAGTCACGAAAATCAAAGACTTCTCAATCTATTTAAGCGAAAGATGAGAACATCAGAAGCAGAGGTAAAACTGATTGATTTCAGCCAAGAAAAGGCAACAGATTTTTTGTTACCTCAGCCCGCTGTTCTGACAAGTTCGGGATGGGATAATATCTATTACGAACATCATCAACAGCCTCAGTTTGACACGCCCGAACATCAAGGTTCGTGGCACGTGATTGCTCATTGTCCTGCTGTTGAGGTATCGGGAGAGCGATCGGGAGAACGGTGGTTGGATGGTAGGCTAAAAACAGAACCCCGGAATCAGGGAGACATTGCGGTGATTCCGGCGGGTATTTCCCAGCGCTGCAATTGGAATACTTTGGCTCAGTTTACCATTTTGGCGATCGCCCCTGCACTCCTAGAACAAGTGGGTCAAGATTTGGTAAATTGCGATCGCATTGAACTCATCCCTCATTACATGAATAAGCAAGATATCCTGATTCAAGGGATATTTGGCGCTTTAAGACAAGAATTAGAATTTGGTCAAATCGGCGGTTATTTGCTGGTTGATAGTCTCAAAACCGCATTGGCGATTCACCTGTTGCGAAATTATTGCACCACACAACCTCGGCTTTCTAGCTATGCGGATGGATTATCTAAATCCAAGCTAAAACAGATAACGGAGTATATCAACGAACATCTTCATCAAGAGGTAAAGCTAATTGAACTTGCTGCGATCGCCCAAATCAGTCCTTATCACTTTTTACGTCTGTTCAAGCAAAGCACGGGCATAACACCCCACCAGTACATCTTACAATGCCGCATCCAGAAAGCAAAGTATCTCTTGCACGAGAGTGAACTTAGCATCGCAGATATTGCTTTCCGAGTCGGATTTTGCGATCAAAGTCACTTGACTCGATGTTTCAAGCGCCTGCTGGGGATGACACCGAAACAATTCCAATCAGGGCGATCGCAATAATTTAATAAAAGAGCGCAATTTTTTTCTAGAATTCAGAGTCGCTAATTTTCTAAGCTATAACCCAATACGGTTCAGATCAGACCGATCTCCCTGGCACCCCCCTTAAAAAAAGTAAGGATAAGAACTTACTCAAAGTCCCCCTTTTTTAGGGGGATGCGAGGGGGATCTCCGGGGAATTAACTGTGTTAACCCAACCGTATTGAAACTGAAAGATCAAAGCTGGAAAAAGCAAATGAAAAATCGCGAAATTAATACCACAAGAATCAAAATTATTAACCACAACTTACAAATCGATGCTTACTTAGCCCAACCAGTAGAAAAGGGAACTTTTGCCGCGGTTATTGTGTTTCACGAAATCTTTGGTGTTAATGAAAATATTCGGGATATTACCGAATTGATAGCACAACAAGGATACATAGCAATTGCACCTGCGATGTATCAACGTATTGCTCCCGGTTTTGAATTTGGGTTTAGCGAACCAGATATTGGTTATAGTCCAGAAGCTTACCAATTGGGGTTGCAATACTATCAACAAGTAAAATATTGGGAAATATTCAGCGATATTCAAGCAACCATTGCCTATCTAAACACATTACCCAACGTTAAACCTGATTCTATTGGCTGCATTGGTTTTTGCTTTGGTGGTCACATTACTTATATGGCTGCAACTTTACCCGATATCAAAGCAACTGCTTCGTTTTATGGTGGGGGGATTGCAACTTCTAGCTATGGAGAAGATACTCCAACTATCGAGCGCACATCGGCAATTAAAGGCACTATTTATCTATTTTATGGCACGAATGATACAATAGTTTCACAGGAGGAAACCCGAAAAATTGAGGTAGAATTACAGAAACATCAAATCAGTCATCGTGTATTTCGATACGACGCAGGACATGGATTCTTTGGTGCATTTTTCGTAGATAAGTACCCGTTTTTAGCACAGCATCCTAATATAAATAGAGAAGCTGCTGCTGATGCGTGGCAACAGGTTATCGAACTTTTTCAAAATAAACTTAAAGATTAAGGGCGATCGCATTAGTCTTTGAAGGCAGAAGGCCGAATTAAAAATTCTGCCTTCTGCCAACTCTCAACTGTCAGGGTGCATCCCAATTTTGGAGGGATATATTTGCAAAAATGGGATGAGCCAAACTGCCAACTCTCAACTGTTAACTGTCGTACATCCGCGCTTCAGCCGCCTCGGGATTTTCATCGCAATACTCCTCAAAAGCCGTTTTCTCAAGCTTCATCGATCGCTGGTGAGAAGCCTCAGCCTGCATTTCCTCTACAATGTCCCACGCTACGGCGCACTCAGCAGAAGTAGCGCCTTTCTGGGAACAGACATTTCTGGCATCGGCGATCGCCGCTTCAATTTCTTCCTCAAATACCAAACTCTTCGGCTTATCAACAAAATCGCTTTTTGTCAAGATATCCGTTACCGAAATAATGCCGAGCAGCTTGTCCTTAATCACCGGAGCTCGGCGGATGCGGGTATTGGCGAACAACCTCGCCACATATTCCACGCCCAAGTCAGGGTTCACCGTGATGCACGGTTTGGTCATAATCTCGAAAACGCGGACTTTTTGCGGGTCTACTCCGTAGGCTGTTACTTTGTAAACAATATCCGTTTCAGTCACAATCCCGTAGGCGTCTTGTTCGTGGCGGCGTTCCACAATTAGGGCGCGCAGACAGAGTTCGTTCATCATCGCCACTGCTTCAGCTACCGTTGCCGAACCACGAATGGTAACAACTTCTGTTGTCATAATATCTTGGGCTTTCATCATCATTTTTTAGCAACTCCCGGTTGTAGAGTTTAGTGCTTCCCGATTTTTGACCGGAAACTTGATTTGCCACAATCATAAAACTTCAGGCTTGAGGCAACTGTTACGATAAATCAAGGATGGCGGCCCAAGGAAGAAGCCACAAGAGAAATGGAAGTCGGAAGAAGGAAGATTTTTCCAAATTTCCCACTCTCCCACTCTCTGGCACATCTTCCCCGCTTACCGGTAAGCTATTTGTTTGAAGACGATACATGACAAATTCTTGAGGTGCTTATTTTTGAGGATTCAGGTTTTTCCCCCAGCCCGGTGTTTCGTTTGAGTACCTCGATTTTCCCCTGATTTAGTTGATTTTGTACTACCCTGTGGCCAAAAAATCTACACTTGTCAGCAGGGTAAACGCATCTTAAATTTAATCCAAAACATGGTACAATCTGATATTTAATTTAGGAAAAATGCTCGGCTACTTTTCTAGGATTACCACAAAATCTTCAATCATCACATCAAAAGTGCGAGCCAACTTGTGCACTGCTGCAAAGTCAACCATCGCCATGCCTTGAGAGCGGGCATAATTGCTAATCGTACTGTACCCCACGCCCGATCGCTCGGCAACCTCCTTGAGCGTCCATCCCTTCTCGGCCGCCAACTCTCGAACCCGCAACCTGACTAAGCCTTTGCTCATATTTACTATTTACAAAATTTTGGATTTAGTATAATATATCAAAAAGCGATCGCCCCCGGTCTGCAAACTAAAGACGATCGCCAGTTAAAATTAATCCCGACAGATAAATTTCTGTCGATCGTACCTAGCAGATAGATTTACCTACCACCAGGATATGCAACTACATTGACATCCTCTCAGCGCTCTTTGGGACTGAGATTCCTAAGACTCACAACTTAGGTTTCTGCTTCATAGCAACTGCCTCTGCACCCGAAGCGCTTTTCGGTCTTATGTTCGCTCCACAGACTTGAGGTCTTACCTTTCCGCAAGCCCTGCGGTATGACTTGATCCTAGCACACAAAAAGACTAAAAGGAATTTATTCTCTCGCTCGTTTACCTTTCAGGTCTAAAGACCCGTTTCGTTTCCCACTTACCGTATTATTTTGATGATATCAGAAAATCAGTTAAGATCGTCAGCGATCGGCGCATCAAAAATTATTCACAAATCGTCGATCGTCAATCCGCGATCGAGATTTGTCACCGAAGAAACAGTAGCACTCCTGTTCAACATCACACCAGACCAAATTTACCGGATCGAATGCTGTCACAACATGGTGTACGTGCACGCCAAAGGCCTCAGCAGATTCGTCAGCTACGCCGATTTCCCCCCAATCTTAGAAGTAAAACAGCCCTGCGATCGAGATTTTCTCGGATGGTACAAACGCTGGAAACGCACGCAAGCACCAGAATTTTGGACTAAATTCTATACGTACAACTTCAAAACCGCTGTTTCAGTTGACAGCTTGCTGGAGTGGGGTAAATTAGTCGCTACAGTTAAATCGGTAATTTCTGCCTCAGCGCTGCAACAGCTACGAGATGTTTACGCTCAAGAAAAAACCTTGATGGAAAAATTTTAAACAGTTAGTTTTCAAGCGTAAGGTTCGCACGGAGCACCTTACGCCCAGGAGTGCGATCTACTGCTTTGTATCATTGTAGACGTTGGCGATCGACAATAAACAAGATTTATTTATAATCACTGGTTAAAAAAAGGAGATTGTGAGCGATCGCTTTGATCCGGGTGAATTGGCGGGGGATGATTTGATGGAATGAGGGAAGGCGTTAGGTGTTATTTTTTGTAAATTTTGAGTGATTGACAGCGGTAGCTGTAGTGATTGAAAGCGATTAAGTTAAAATAATAAGTATTTGGATTAATCTTCAGTTAAAAAAGTTGGGATTTTGACTCCGGGCGATCGCGGAATGCGGAGAAATGGTGGTGTAGCAGCTAGAAGTATAAATCAGCATTGACCATGAGCAACGACGATTTGCAAGTCCGGGTGCAACATTTTGCAGCGCTTAAATCCAAGTATCAAGCAACTAATTATGAAGATTTATCACCCTCTAGTCTTCTCTATCTCATTCTGCGAAAAGCTGATTTAGAATTTGAAATTACTGACTTCGAGTGGAATTGGTTACAAGAGCAAGAGCTTTTGGAAACAATAGAAGCTATCGAGTATGAACCCCAACGTAGAGCAGAAGAACTCCGAAAACTCGATACAGAATTTTCTCAACTCAAGTCTAAGTTCAAAGTCACCAAGCGTCACGATTTGCGACTATCTAGTCCTTTGTATCCTATCCTTTGGAAACTTGACTCTGAACATCAATTAATCCCGTCTGAAGTTAATTATCTCAAAGAGCAAGGACTAACTCAGACGCTAGCGATTGCTCAAGAGATGGCACGGTTTGCAGCGCTCAAAGATAAATACAAAGCGACTAGATATCAAGATACTTTTCCTGAGAATCCGCTGTATAAAATTCTCAATAAACTGGAAGCAGGAGAGCCTTTAAGCGATGCTGATTCTAACTGGATTCTAACTAAAGAATTGCTAGAAACGCTTGATATTTATTGGCAACAAGAGGCTGTGAAAGAAGCTGAATTTTCCCATCTTAAGGCTAAATATCAAGTCAGTAGTAATCAAGGAGGTACATTTGCCTCTAGCCTTCTATATCCTATTCTGCAAAAAATTGAGTCAGAAGAATTGCTGAATGAATATGAAATCAACTGGCTAGTACAGGAGAAACGATTTGAGATTGTTACTCTCAATCAGCAAAGATCGGAAAAGCGGGAATTTGCCATATTGAAAGTTAAGTACAACGCCAATCAGCATGAAGATTCATCTATTTCTAGTCCTCTTTACAAAGTTCTCCAAAAGCTTGAAGAATCTAATCCGTTAGAGGAGGAAGAAGTTTGCTGGCTGCAAGAACAAAGGCTGACTGATACTTTGACAATTGCTAATGAAAAGTATGCTACCTTCCTCAAGGAAAAAATAAAATCAGGAGAAGATGTGAATGAGTCAGAGGTTAAATGGATAAAACTTAACGATCGTAAAGATATCCTTGCTTTGTTAGAACAAAAACACTTTGCAAAACTCAAGGCTAAGTATCAGTTTGTAGACCTAAGAAGTGAAATACCGCGCGAAACTATTTACGAGATTATGCTGCAATTAGAGGAAGGAACAAGACTCGATCGCTTGATGGTTGCTCAACTAATAGTTAACGATCAGCTATCCCCTAATGGAAAAATTGCTAAAGCTCACCACACGCTTGAAGCAACTTTCTACGAACAGGAATACAAGCGTACTGGCAATAAATGGAACTTGGTCAGCGCTAGCAGTGATTGGCGCAAGGCAAAAAATCCCCAAAAAGCATCGGAACTGACAAATAATTTTAATTTCAACAAAATACCAGGAGATGAACTCAAATCAGCACTGTTAACGACTAGAGGTACAGCCTTCCGAGATGTTGAAAATTTTAGTGAGGCAGAAAAGTGTGCAAAACAAGCTATTGACTATTGCCCTCACGGTTATGAACCTTACCTTCTCATGGCAACAATTTCTAAGAGGCAAGAGAAATACGAGGACTATGTATTTTGGGAAAACGAGGCAATCAAACGCGGGGCTGAACTGGGAGATGAGGATTACGAACTCAAACGAATGGTCAAAAATATCAAGGATGAGGTCAAGCTTCAAGAAGTTGTAGAGTATTTGCTGAAAGAAGATCCGCATCAGTATGCTTGGGCTAACTCTTATCTAAAGCAGCCAAAAGACAAAGCTAAGTGATATCAATTCCGGTTGCACTCAGACATGATACGGAGGAAACGGCATTGCCGTTTCCCTACCCCGATTAATTGTAGGGAAACGGCATTACCGTTTCCTGACTTTGGTGGGTAATATTAATTCTCTCCCTTTACCTTCCAATCCCCACATATTGGAAACCAGCCGTTTCTAAAGCCTTCTTGTCTAAGAAATTGCGGCCGTCAATCATCACCGGATGGTTCATCAACTTGGCCATTTTTTGATAATCTAAATTGCGAAACTGTTCCCAATCAGTCACCAACACCAAAGCATCGCAACCGTCGGCCAATCTTTCGGGATCGGTTTCTACCAAAACTCCCGACAAACCGTGACGCATCCCAGTTTGAGAAACAATCGGATCGTAAGCTTTAACTTTCGCTCCTAATCGGTTCAAATTTTCGATTAAATTCAGCGAAGGAGCATCCCGCAAATCGTCAGTATCCGGCTTAAAAGTCAAACCCAAAAGTCCGACTGTTTTACCTTTAAGAATCTTCAAAACTTGCTGCAATTTTTCAATAGCAATCAACCGCTGGCGTTCGTTAACTTCCACCGCTGCTCTGAGCAAATGCGCCTCGTAGCCGTAATCCTCAGCAGTGTGAACTAAAGCTGAAACATCTTTGGGAAAACAAGAGCCGCCCCAACCGATACCCGCTTGCAAAAACTTGCTGCCAATTCGCGAATCTAAACCGATACCTTTGGCTACTTGGGTAACATCTGCACCGACGCGATCGCAAATATTAGCTACTTCATTAATAAAGCTAATCTTCGTAGCCAAAAAAGCATTAGCTGCGTACTTAATCATCTCCGCCGAACTGATATCAGTCGTCACCACAGGCACCTCTGGTAAAGACGAATTTTCGGCAAATTTGCGATCGACAATTGGCTTGTAAAGCTGCACCATCATATCCATAGCCCGCCCGGAATTGCTGCCGAGAACAATGCGATCGGGATTAAACGTATCGTGAACAGCGCAGCCCTCCCGCAAAAACTCTGGATTGCTAACCACATCAAATTGCACGCCTGTGTTTGCCGCCACTTCCTCGCCCGTAGACGCATCATTGGTTTGAGCTTTTTGACGTTCCGCCAAACCATCGAGGACAATCCTCCGCACCCAGTCCCCAGAACCGATCGGTACTGTAGATTTATTGACAATGACTTTGTAATCGCCGTCGAGGTGAGCGCCGATGCCGCGCGCCACCGCTTCCACGTAGCGAGTATCGCTTTCCCCGCTAGGCAAAGGAGGGGTTCCCACCGCAATAAACAAAATGTCTCCGTGAGCCACTCCTGCTGCTAAATCCGAAGTAAATTCTAGATTGCCCGACGCAGATGCAGAGTGCATTAATTCAGACAGTCCGGGTTCAAAAATTGGCGACTGTCCAGACTTCATTAATTTAACTTTTTCTTCGTTGTTGTCTACGCAAATTACCTGGTGCCCGATATGGGCTAAACAAGTGCCGGTGACTAAACCGACGTATCCTGTACCGATGACACATACACGCATAGAAATATCCTCAAAGTAAATAAGTTAGATGGGAATTGGGAATTGGGAATTGGGGATTGGGAATTGGGGATTGGGAATTGGGAATATTTTTTTCATCCCCTACTCTCCCAATCTCCCACTTCTCCCAATCTCCCCTTCTCTTGAGTCTCTACTTTTTGTTTCCCTCAATGCGATCGCGAAAATCCTTGATCGTCAACTCCAAACCTCGATCCAGCGGCACAGTTGGCTCCCACCCCAACCAAGTTTTAGCACGAGTAATATCCGGCTGTCGCTGTTTCGGGTCATCTTGCGGCAGAGGTTTAAAAATAATTTCTGCCCCAGGATTAATCATGTTTTGAATTTTCTGTGCCAATTCTAAGATAGTGTATTCGCCGGGATTTCCCAAATTCATCGGCCCGATTTGGTCGCTGTTCATCAAGCGAATAAAACCCTCAACTAAATCAGAAACGTAGCAGAAACTCCGCGTTTGCGAACCGTCGCCGTATACTGTCAGCGGTTCGTTTCGCAAAGCTTGAGCAATAAAATTGCTGACAACTCTGCCATCATTTTCCAACATCCGGGGACCGTAGGTATTGAAGATTCGCACAACTCGAATGTCTACCCCATTTTGACGGTGGTAATCAAAAGATAAGGTTTCAGCTACTCGTTTGCCTTCGTCGTAACAATTGCCACAAAAAGCAGCCCGGCCGTTCCGGCGGACGCAGATAACGTGATTGCGAACATTGACGCAGTAAACATTGCCAGCATAGCGAACTGGTTCGGGATTCACCAGATTTGCATCTTTTGCAGGCCGAATATTAACTCGATAAAGGTCGCGACCAACTGCATGATTTACCACTGTTGCGGCATAGCCACAGCGCATTGCCAACTCTTGTACGTCGTCAGCTAATTGTTTTGACTTAGTGTAATAAGCGTAGGCATTTCCTCTTTCAGAGCCATCTCCCAAAATCAAAGCTTTGAACAAAATTAATGACTGTCGCTGAGAAAGATTCAGATATTCTCGCGGTATGTATTTGTCGCCAGACTTGCCCAGTGGCAGCAGAATTTCTGCTAACTGTTTGCTACAAATCCGAAATTGGTGGTCGTCCGAGTCGAAAAACTTAAAGGGAGTGCGCTTTAGACACTCTGCTATAGCTGTCCGTCCTTCTGGATTTTGTTGAGCAATCAATATGTTGTAATCAGCAACATCATAATTGGAGCCATTAACTACTCGCGCTCGTCTACGGACATGGACGCAACCTTCAGAAATGTAGTAACCCAGGAATTCTAGCCAATCATCCATCCGCACCCGTTCGAGGTTTACTTTAGAATTGCGCGGGGGTTCTCCTAATTCAAACCATTCTTTTTCTGATCCTAAAAACTCTGCTCCTGTGATCGCTCTTTGATGATGCCAATATAAATCTGTATCGGCTCGAATAAACTTCAATTTTCCTGTTCTGTTTTTGACATACATCGAGTGATTGGGAGTCACGCAAAAATCAAATTTAGTGTTGGCAAACCGGAGCAAGTTACCCACATAGGGTTGTACGATTAACTCATCGGGAACGTGATATTCAATCTGATTCTCTGGATTGAGGGTTGCTACGGGGACTCCAGGCTGTAATTTGGGAAAAGGTATCCAGCCGTTTTCTGTCAAAATTTCAGTATTTTGGTCGTAACAACTGCGAATTCCGATACAATTAACGTTGCCGCGGTACTCTTCTGTTTGGGGATGTACGTCAGGATCTCCGTACACTTCGGAAGTAGAAGCGAGAAAAAATCGGGCTTTCACCCGTTTTGCCAATCCCAACATATTCATCGTGCCGATGACATTTGTTTTAATTGTCTTGACAGGGTTGTACTGATAGTGTATTGGCGAAGCAGGACAGGCCAGATGGTAAATCTGATCGACTTCTAACCGAATCGGTTCGGTGATGTCGTGGCGGATCAGCTCAAAATACGGGTTGTCCAGCCATTTGAGGATATTGCGTTTAGTCCCGGTGTAAAAGTTATCGAGGCATACTACCTCGTGTCCTTGGGCCATTAAGCGATCGATTAGGTGGGAACCGAGGAAACCCGCACCGCCTGTGACTAAAATTCTCATGGGGGAAACTGCCGTTCTGTTTAGGGGGTAGGACTGTGGTACAAAAATTTAGCCGATCGAATGAAACTTAAGTAATACAATAACAAAATTGCGATCGACAATGTAAAGGCTTCTGCGTTACATTCATAAAATCTTTAATTAACTTAGCATTTTCAAATATACTGAACAAACCGGCATCCTACCTACATCTGGGCTAGCAATTTTTATTTTAACTTCGATATTTACGAAAAAATACTGTTGACAATAATTCAATTATGAGTTAATGCCGCTCTGGGGGGTGACAAATACAGCTAAGCTAGAAACTTTGTCCTCGCCGATTCTCGGCCTGAGACTTTTTTGACAAAAGTGACACTTATTACAAATTAATTTCATTAACTATGCCACAGGTTCAGCATATTTTTCAAGATAATTAACCCACTGTTGGCTATCATTGCCTCTTTCGAATGTACTGCGTCTGCGATATGTTCTTTGGGATTCCTTAATGCAAAAAATCTTTTGTAAATACTTCTTTTTGACTGTAGTACGTTCAATAATGTCACGACTAAAGGCAATTGTGATGAAGAGAATCATTTTAGTCGATCGGTCTTCTGTTAACCTTGTCCCCTCACTCATTACAGCCTGCTGTTTGGCAATCGCGGAACATTTTCCCAATTGGGATCAGTTGCTTACAGGCTGCGATCGCGAACGGTAAAGTCTCTAAGTTAGTTAGGATAAACCGCGCTTCGTGAACTGTCCATCCTTGACAATTTCTTTTCCATTTGCAGCCAATATCAAATCTGCGATCGGCTTAGTCTTTCTAACTTTTATACCTTGAAATTATATAAATGTTCCGGGGGTGATATTTAACTCATCTAACCGCAGCCAAATTATATTTTCGGTTTCGATACATCGAACCCAGTGCTAAAATGATTTTAAACTCAATACATCGGAAAGCTGTCCTATGCCCTCACCCTTTCCCGGAATGGACCCCTACTTAGAACACCCCGATTTTTGGCAGGAAACTCACAATCGATTAATTGTCGCGATCGCTGATAGCATCATGCCTCAAATTCGCCCTAAATATGAAATTGCGATCGACAAACGCATCTATGAAATTACCGATACCGACAGTAAAAGTAACGGCGACTCGCTTTTAGTTGGTATCCCCGATGTGGCGATTAAACGTCAATCTAATAGCCCCGATGTTCCCACCCGTTCAGTTGCTACTGTAACTATCGCACTTCCTACGACCGTCAAAGTGCCTATTCCTGAAAAAATTAAACAAACTTACCTAGAAGTGCGAGAAATGGCAACTAAACAAGTTGTCACGGCAATTGAAATTATTTCTCCGGTCAACAAACGCAGTGGAGAAGGCAGAATTACTTATCTCAAAAAACGCCAGAGTATTTTAGGTAGCTTAACAAATTTAGTGGAAATCGACTTGTTGCGAAGCTGGGAACCGATGCCTGTACTCAACAGTTCCATTCAAAGCGATTATCGGGTTTTAGTCAGTCGTAGCGATTGCCGTCCTTTTGCCGAACTTTATGGTTTTAATCTCCGGGATTCTCTACCTGTATTTCCGCTGCCATTGCGCGAAGAAGATATAGAACCTATTGTTAATTTACCGGAATTGTTCGCAGGTATTTACGATCGCGCCGGCTATGATTATCGGAGCGATTACGATCGAGAACCGGTACCATCCCTGTCAGAAGAAAATCGGGTTTGGGCACAGGAATTTTTACAAGAAACAGGATTGCGAGATAATTAATTCTATTTTATATCGTTTCCGGTTGCATCGGCACGATCTAACCGCAGAGGGCGCAAAGGACACAGAGAGAGAATAGAGAGATGAATACAGGTGTCCACTGTCCACTGCTATATCTGTCAACCGTAAATTTTCGTTAACGGTGATATGACACTCCAAAATTCTGGGTAAGCTATCCATAGAAATACGGTAATTAAAATTTAAGCAAATATACATAGTCAGTCATTGACTTTTCGATTGACTTGTGTTTGAAATTTACTCAAACGCTCAGTTAACATTGCATAAATTTCTCAAAATTTGGGTTGTAAAAACCCAAATACAAAATGTTTGTTGGTACTCATCAACCCAGGAGCAGGCTATGGATATTATTCAACAAATTCCCCAGAAGTCAGTCAAACACTATCAGATTAAAAATCTCCTCGGAGAAGGTGGTAGTAGCACAACTTATGAAGCCATTGACCTCAAAACAAACCAGCGAGTCGCACTCAAAGCTTTGTCTTTACAGAAGATGAATGACTGGAAAGTCCTGGAACTATTTGAACGAGAAGCCAATGTTTTATCAAAATTGAATCATCCGGGAATTCCGCGTTATTTGGATTATTTTTATGTCGATACTCCCGATAACCGTTGTTTTTATATAGTACAAGAACTGGCCCAAGGGCAATCTCTAGCAAGTTTAGTCGAAAATGGCTGGCACGCTTCTGAATCCGAAATTAAACGCATTGCAACACAAATTTTGGAGATTTTGGTTTATCTCCATTCACAGACACCACCTGTTATCCACCGGGATATTAAACCAGAAAATATTGTTTTTAAATCCCCCATCAATTCCCACAAACAAAAAGATTGGGAAGTCTGCTTGGTAGATTTTGGAGCAGTGCAAAACACTTATAACAATACTTTAATGCGAGGAAGTACCGTAGTTGGAACCTATGGTTATATGGCTCCAGAACAATTTCTTGGACAAGCCGTACCTGCAACAGATTTATATGGTTTAGGAGCGACGTTGTTGTATTTACTAACCCACCGTTCCCCCGCCGAATTACCAACAAATATACTACAGAGAGATTTTCGCTCTCAAATTCCGATTTCTTCAGCATTTGCCGATTGGTTAGAAAAAACGATCGCACCAGATTTAGAAAACCGCTTTCAATCGGCAAAAGAAGCGCTTGAATCGCTTCGCAATCCTCTAAAAGTTAGCGTTAAATCCAATCGATCGACGCAATTAAAAAAACGCCTTAAAATAGGAACTGCTGCTGTGGCTACTGTTGCTACTGTTGCTGTTTTAAATCACTTTAAATATCCCATCCTCAGCCGGATTGGATTTACCCCCGATGCAGTTTTCAAGGCTGTTGAACAGGGAGATACTAAAACTATTAGGCATTATCTGGATCTCGGTATTGGTGCTAATACCAGGGTAAATAACCAGAATTTACTACACTTGGCTGGCTCAAAAGAGATGGCAGAATTGTTAATTGCCAAGGGTGCAGATATCAAAGCTAAGGATGGACTTGGCTTTACCCCGTTACACTTTGCTGCTGGATACGATCGCATAGAAGTGGCACAGACGCTAATTGCTAAAGGTGCAGATATTAACGCCCAGAGTGAAATTATTTTGGATATGTGGACTCCTTTCTGGAGTTATAAATCGGTAATGTCTTTACCTTTATATGCCGATCGTAGGGGTACAACTCCTCTGTTCTTTGCGCGATCGCCTGAAATGGCCAAGTTTCTGATTGCTAAAGGCGCAAACGTCAATGTCAAAAACAAAAATGGCTCGACTCCTCTACATATAACGAAATCAAAGGCGATCGCAAAGATACTACTCGCTGCGGGCGAAAAAATTAACATCAAAGAAGAAAATGCCCGAAATGGCAAGCGTACAACTTTATTACATAATGCAGCCAAAATAGGCTTTAAGGAGTTGGTACAACAGCTAATTAACAACGGCGCAAATGTTGTTATCAGGGATAGACAAAAAAGAACTCCACTGCACTATGCAACAACAAAAGAAGTTGCTGCTTTGCTAATGCAGGATATCAACGCTAAGGACGAATCTGGAAATACTCCGTTACACCTAGCTGTTCAAGAAGATCGCCCAGAAATCGTCTCTTTTTTAATTGCTAATGGTGCGAAACTCAATATTGAAAATAAAAGTGGAGATACTCCGTTACACCTAGCTGTTCAACATAATCCCTATAATCCCTCAGATATTCCACGTAATCGCCCAGAAATCGTCTATTCTTTAATTAAAAATGGCGCGAAAGTCAATGTTAAAAATAATAATGGGCAGACTCCTCTACATATTGCTGTGTTCAATAAGCGGTTTCCTAGGTTAGATAATATGCAGAATATCATCGAACGACTGCTAGAGTATGGTGCAGAAATTAATATCCAGGATAATAACAAAACAACTCCATTGGATATCGCCGTAGACTCGACAGATCGGGATGCAGTAGCGTTGCTGATTAGTAAACACCCAGATGTTAATAGCGAATACAAATATGGCAGAACCTTACTGCATATCGCTGTCGATTTCAAACTTAAGGATGCAGCCAAACAACTCATTGCCAAAGGTGCATTCGTGAATGCCAAAAATAACTTGCTTCAAACTCCCCTGCATCTTGCCACTACTCGAGGATCTCTAGATATCGTTGAACTACTAATTGCTAAAGGTGCAATGGTTAACGTTAGAAATGTGAAGGGTCAAACTCCTTTGTATCGAGCGATCGCACTCGGACACAATGATATTGCTGCACTGCTAATTAACAAGGGTACAGATGTTAATAATATAGATGTATCTGGCACAACTCCACTCCACCAATCCGCACATTATGGCACTCTAGAAATCTTAAAGTTGCTGATTGCTAAAGGTGCAAAGATTGACGCTAAAAACTCCTATGGCGATACGCCGCTAAAGATAGCAGTAACCGACTTGAATCCCAACCGACAAGCAGTAGCCGAAATACTTAGATCTCACGGCGCAACAGACTAATTATCCAAAATAAACTCAGGCATAAAAATATGGAAACACTACAACGATCGGAAAAAATCATTGCTGAAAAATATCGCATAATCGGCAAATTAGGAGAGGGTGGAGTTGGGATTACCTATGCTGCTGTAGATTTAAACAGCAATCGAAAAGTTGCACTCAAAGCTTTATCGCTGCGTCTGACAACTGAATGGAAGAAAGTCGAGTTATTTGAACGAGAAGCAAAAACTTTATCGGGATTGAATCATCCGGGAATTCCTCGCTACATTGACTACTTTCAAGTTGATACTTCCCAAGATCGTTGTTTTTATATCGCCCAACAACTCGCACCGGGAAAATCTCTCGCACAGTTGATAGAAAATGGCTGGAAACCAAATGAAGCGCAAGTTCGTCATATCGCCTGTCAATTGCTAGAAATTCTAGTTTATTTGCAATCGCTGTTACCTGCTACTATCCACCGAGATATTAAACCTCAAAATATTATTCTGCAAAAAAATGGGCGAGTCTTCTTAGTTGATTTTGGCGCAGTTCAAAATACTTACCATCATACCGTTACTGGAGGCAGTACCGTTGTCGGAACCTACGGTTACATGGCACCTGAACAATTCAGAGGAAAAGCTGTATTGTCAACAGATTTGTATGGATTAGGCACAACACTGCTTTTCTTGTTAACCCAGAAATTTCCATCTGATTTACCCAGACAAAAGCAGAAGATAAAATTCCGCGATCGCGTCTCTATTTCTCCAGAGTTTGCCGACTGGTTAGATCAGATAATTGAACCCGCAATTGAAGATCGATTTCACTCTGCAAAAGATGCTTTATCAGCGCTGCGAGGGGAACAGCCAAGCGGGATTAATTCCGAAAAAATGTTTAAGCGATCGCCCCAATCCCGAATTACTTTAATTGACGCTAAACGGTGGTTATTCATCAATATATATCCCGATCGTTTCCCTAGCAAACTCAAAGGTTTTTTTCAGTTCATTCATCTGACTTGTAAACTTTTACTTCCCTTGTATTTGATTCTGGCATTTTTTAGTTTATATTTATTCCTAATGCACATATTCGGAGAGTCAGACCGGACATTTAGCTTGTTTGAATACACTGTAGCCGACTGGCTAGCTAAATTGTTTCAGCTATTTGTATTTATATCAGTCAAAGCTGTAATAATATTTATCGTATTTTATGCTCTGATGTACTTGTGTTGGATTTCTGGTTGTCTATTCACCAGACAGATTCAAATCAGTCTTCAAGATATCCAGCGGGTAAAGTTGAGCAAAATTCATCTGCCATTGCTCAAAAAATCGATGACTTTTTGCCGGATTCGCGCCAAGTCGCGTAACTATTGTTTTGGCTTATTTTTGCCGCAAGCTGAGAAAGAATGGTTGGTAGGGGAATTGAATAATTGTTTAAGTAAACTCAAGTAAATAATTTAGCACTTATGCGTGGGGTTCAGAAACCGGGTTTTTTCCTAAATACTTCGTTGTTAGCCGCAGACTTGGTAAAAAACCCGGTTTCTTTGTCGGAGTGCGTGGCCCCGAAACCGAGTTTTTTCCGAGATACTTCGTTATTACCCAGAGATTTGATAAACAACCTGGTTTCTTTGTCGAAGTCCCTAATTTCTATTAGAAATTATCGCGCCTTGAGTGTCAAGTTCGATCGCCCTGACATCAGCCTTCACCCCAAATTCCATCCAAGCAGCCGCCATTTCCCTCACAACCGCAACAGCATTAGTAACATCCGTTAAAGCCAAAAGCGTCGGCCCCGCACCGCTAATCACCATTCCACAAGCCCCTGCATTGATTGCGGCTTTTTGGACTGCTTCATATCCCTGAATCAGAGACTGGCGATAAGGCTGGTGAATCTTGTCTTGGAGGGCGCAGCGCAGCCAATTGCGATCGCCCGTAGCCAACGCCCGCACCAACAAACCCAGGTGTGCGGCATTGAAAATCGCGTCAGCCCTGCTGTAATCTGCGGGCAAAACTCGGCGCGCTTCGGCTGTAGAAAGTTCAAAATCGGGAATCGCTACCACGGGCACAATATCAGGATGCCACGGAATGTCGCAGATTTGCCAGGAACCGCCCGGTGCATTGCTAGCAGCGAGGCGACACCCCCCCAACAAAGCGGGGACAACGTTGTCGGGATGTCCTTCAAGTTCGATCGCCAATTGCATCACATCCACCTGACTCAAAGGCTTTCCGGCTAATTCATTGGCACCGACTAACCCACCGATAATAGCTGTAGCGGAACTTCCCAAACCCCTCGCCAGCGGTACTTGCATATCTATATGTATCGCGACTGGTGGAGGGGATTGGTGGAGGTATTCGTATAACTTGACAAAGGCTTGGTAAGCGAGATTGCTTTCATCTGTCTTGACTTTAGCGGCTTCCGCGCCCGTAACGGTAATTTTTAGTTTCTCGGTTGGTGACGGTTCGAGGAGGGAGAATTGGAAGGAGTTGTAGAGGCTTAAAGCCGCGCCGATGCAGTCAAATCCGGGGCCGAGGTTGGCGGTTGTGGCGGGTACGGTGACGGTGACGGTGGAGGTTGCGGACATTTTTTTGAATAATGGATTTGGAGTTTTTAACCGCAGATGAAGGCGGATGAGCGCGGATGAACGCAGATGGAAGAATACTATACTATGTTTTGGGAAGCACTCTATCTTTGCAGTATTTTAAGATGTTTGATGGCATCTTGATAATCGTTGGTATTGCCGGATTTTTGATAAATATCGGCTGCTTTTTGATAGTCGCCGATCGCGCCCGGTTTGTCTTTTAAGAATTCGCGGACTCTGGCGCGGTTGTAGTAAGCATCGCCGTAGTTGGGGTTGATGGCAATTGCGCGATCGAAATCTGCCTTTGCTGCTGCGTAATCTTTGAGATCGCGGGCTCGAATTATACCGCGTTTGTTATGGGCTTCGGCGTAGTCGGGATTGAGGCGGATGGCTTCGGTGTAATCGGCGATCGCCCCTGGGATATCCCCACCCTCTGACTTGGTTAAAGCGCTGTTGAATAAGTCTTCGGCCGAATTTTGAACGATGAGTATTGGTGAATTTTGAGTAGAAATGGCAGGGGATATGCCGCCGAAAACGGTAACAAATCCGCAAATTGCGATCGCTCTGTAAAAGAGTTTCATAAATAATCTAAGCAAAAATCTGAGCTACAGAACAACTAAAACCAGGTAATAAAGGCGATGTCAATTCATCATCTCTCAACAGCGTAGCAACTAATCTTAAACTTGCTTGTTCCCTGCGATAAACCTCTATTTGCTGCAACCGCCAATTCACGATCCAGTATTCCTGTACTCCCCGCACTGAATAAAGTCTGAGTTTCAAATCTCGATCGCGTCTTTCATTGTCTGTACCAGCAGATAATACTTCAACCACTAACTCAGGTGAACCGGTTAAATGTCCGGCTTCGTCGAGCAAAATAGCCAAGCGTTCATTGCTCGCCCAAACTAGATCGGGAATTACGTTATCGGCATCTGTGAAAATAAGACCCGGATTGATTCCTGCTTGTCCTAAATTAGTCTGTCGCGACCAAGTATTAAGTTCTTGGTAGAGGTTGCCTATAGCCTGTTGATGACCCCAATGCGGTGCTCTAGTCACAAATAACTCTCCATCAATAAGCTCGTAACGATCGCCGTTATCTGGCAAGAGTTCTAAATCGGCGGTAGTCCAGCGTACTTTATCAGATATTGTCTGGCTCATACAAGCACTCTATGATAGGTGATACAAAAATTATAGACGATAGAGTATCTAGAGCATCCACAAATTTTAACTTGTGCAGTACACATAGATGCAAAAACAAAACCCGCGCAAGCGGGTTTCAATATTCTTAGTCCGCGAAGGCGGACTTTGTTTGTGTAGTCGCGATTTCCAATCGCCGAATTTCCTGAAAATTACAAACCATGAGATTACTTAAGAACAGTTTTAGAAGCAATGCGAGTTTTCTTGCGATCGGCCTCACTCAATTCTTCACCAGACTGCAAGCGAGTAGCTGAAGTTTGCAGCACCGTTGCGGCACTTTTATCGCCCATTTGCAGAGCAGTTTTAGCAGCCGTTTGTAACATTGTGGCGGCACCAGCCCGATCGCCCTGTTGTAACCTAGTTTCGGCGAGTTGAGTTTGGCGGTACTTAGCCAAAGCGAAAATATGCTGCTGCACCATCGGGTTAAGTGCCGGCTGATAAACTTTTAGGACATTAGCAGAAACTGCAACGGGATCGGAAAGCAAACTTGAACCCACCGTCGGATCGTCGTAGCGAATTTGTAATTGCCCGATCGCCTGTGTACCTTCGGGTAACTGTCCAATATAAATATTAGCCAAAACTACTCGCTCTACATCCTTCATTAAATCTCCCAAACGCACCATAAAGCGATCGCCCTCTTGCTGTACCGGCAGTTCGATCGTATCAGGAGCAACTTGGGCGATCGGTTTGAGTTCGGCTAACCGCACTTTTGGCATCAGGGAAAATAGCAAATAAGCATTAGTCAAACCTACACCTTGGATGCGAGTAAACAGCTTGCCAAACTCATCAACCGCATCTTCGGGCCGCTGAATGTGAGCCAGAGCACCGCCGCCAGCATCAGCAATCTTCTCCAAAATATCCTGGTTCCAGTTATCGCCAAATCCCAGAGAATTTAAAGTCATGTTATACTCTGTGGCCAGTTTCGCCAACTTCAAACAGCGGCTGTCGTCGCCGTGTTCGTTTTCGCCGTCTGTCAGCAGAAATGCCTGAGATATAGATTCTTTTTTGCCTTTCCCCAACTCTTCAATACCTAACTTAATGCCCTCATCAATTGCTGTGCCGCCGGCCGGTCGCAACCTGTCAATTTGGCGTTTAATGCTAGCGGAGTCTTCCACAATTTGGTTGGGGACGATGACTTTGGCTTTGTGGTCGAAAGCCACGGCGCAAAAGCGATCCCCTGGCTTCAACCTGTCGAGCAACCGTCCGGCGGCTTGTTTGACCGTTTCCAAGGGCCGTCCGCCCATCGAGCCGCTGTGGTCGAGAATCAGGCACAGGTTTAAGGGAACGCTGGAGTCGATCGAGCTTGCCATTGCAGACACTGAAATTGCTAGCTGGCGCTGGATAGAGGGCGCGGCAGCGTCAAGGTTGGGGTCGTTTAACACCGGGAGCAAACTAACTTTCATGCGGGATACCCAAAGATTGCGTTACTATTTCTTTAAGAATAGCTCCATCAGTTCAGGCAACATTTCGGTTTATGAACACACCAATTAAAGCTGTGCAATCGCCATACTACGGGGAAGGTAACTCTCGGACACCGCCTCCCGATTTGCCATCCCTGTTGCTGAAGGAGCGGATCGTTTATCTGGGTATGCCTCTGGTGCCTGCGGTAACAGAACTGATTATCGCGGAACTGTTGTATTTGCAGTACGAAGACCCCGATAAACCGATCAAAATCTATATCAACTCGACTGGCACTTCAGGTTACAGCGGCGAACCCGTCGGTTTTGAAACCGAAGCCTTCGCTATCTGCGACACGATCAGGTACATTAAGCCGCCCGTCCATACTATTTGTCTCGGTTCGGCAATGGGGATGTCTGCGATGCTGTTAGCAGCCGGTACAAAGGGCTTTCGGGCGAGTTTGCCGCACGCTTCGATCGTGTTGCACCAACCCAAGGCTTACACGCGGGGTCAAGCCAGCGACATTCAAATTCGCGCGAAGGAAGTGCTGGCAAATAAGGCGACGATGCTGGATATTTTTGCAAGCTGTACGGGTCAACCGATCGACAAGATTACTAAAGATATGGATCGGTTGCTGTACCTGACGCCCTATGAAGCTAAAGAATACGGTTTGATCGATCGGGTTCTTGAAAGTTCGGAAGAATTGGCGAAAGCCCTTCCTGCGGCCGTCGCATAACTCCGTTATTAGTTATTAGTTATTAGTTATTAGTTATTGGTTGTAATCACCAAAAACTCTAATCCCAGAAATAACAAGTAACAAATAACTAATAACAAGTAACTAATAACAAGTAACTCATCCCCAATGCCCGATTACCAATTACAAACTAAACGGAGTTCCGAATTATGCCTATAGGTGTGCCAAAAGTTCCCTACAAAATGCCTGGTGGTTATGATACTCAGTGGATTAATATCTACGATCGCCTTTACCGGGAACGGATTATTTTCTTGGGTAAGGACATTGACGATGAAATTGCCAATCAAATCATCGCTGTGATGCTCTATCTCGATTCGGAAGATTCAGGTAAGGATATCATTTTGTACATCAATTCCCCAGGCGGGATGGTGTCGGCAGGTATGGCTATTTTTGATACCATGCAGCACATTAAATCCGACGTGGTGACGATTTGTGTGGGCTTGGCGGCTTCGATGGGTTCTTTCCTGCTGGCTGCGGGCACGAAGGGGAAACGCTTGGCTTTGCCTCACTCGCGGATCATGATTCACCAACCTTCAGGTGGCACGCGCGGACAAGCAACAGATATTCAGATTGAAGCGAAGGAGATTCTGCGACTGCGCCACCAACTCAATGGTATCTACGCTAGCAATACCGGAAAGCCGATCGAGAAAATCGAAAAAGACATGGATCGCGACTATTTCATGTCCGCTGAGGAAGCCAAAGAATACGGCTTGATTGACAAAGTAGTCGAAGATCGTCCGTAAGCGATTTTTTCGCTTCACTACCTCGCACTACACCCTGTTTTTAGGTAAATTTTGGCAGAATCTTTACATTTAAGGATTCTGCCATATTTAATTGTATTATTAACGATCGTTCATGCTAGATGGATATTGCAAATTATTACCGACAGTTAGGGCTCAGGCACGGTGCGAGTTTATCGCAAGTTAAAGCTTCTTATCGAAAGTTAGCCAGACAGTATCACCCCGATGTGAATCCGGGAAACGAACAAGCTAAGAATAAGTTTATTGCTATTACAGAGGCTTATAAGTTCCTGCTAAACACTGCCCCCGCCGATGTTGCGGAGTCAACAACTGCCAATTCAACTGTACCGCCTACTTCGACGCCGCCGGCTGCGGCGGTGAAAACTCAACCGCAGACAGTTAAGGTGACTCGGAAACAGCAACCGACTCCAGATAGCCCGGATCTGTCGGCGGCGGAACAAAAGTTAAAGCAAGATGCTTATTTTGAGCTGCAACAGTTGCTGAAATATCAGAGGTTCCCGCGGGCGATCGCCCTGATTGAGGGTTTGGCGCAGCGGATTCCCGAAGACGGGGAGGTGCGCCAGTGGCAGGCCATCGCCTATCAGCGCTGGGGACGGCATTTGATCGGGGAAAAGCAGGTTGATAAGGCGAGAATTTATTTGAAAAAAGCTGTAAAAACTGACCCTCACAATCGGGCTTTGTGGGCGGAAGTTGAGCGAGATTTTCGCAGGTTGGAACAGATTTATTGATTGGGGAATCGGGAATTATTACTTTGGTTCTGTGGAGGTCATCAAAAACTCTATATTTTTGAGTTTTTCTAAGATAGCTTGGCTATTTTTAGGTCGGTTTTCTGGTAGCGGTTCCATCAATTCGTCGATCGAGTCTACGAATAACTGGTCAACATCTACAGCCTGGTTTCTCCAATTAATCTTACCAGTTTTTTGATTGACGGGAAAGTCGATCGGCTTTAAGCCTGTTAATAAATGTACAAAAGTACGCCCCAAGGCAAAAAAGTCCGATCGCACTTCAGCTTTACCTGCAATTTGTTCCGGCGCGCAGTATCCAGCAGAACCGATGGGTGTAGTATCCGTGTCTGCTTCGGCTGCTGCGCCGAAGTCAATTAATCTCAATTTTCCAGCGGCTTCCAGCATCAAGTTGGATGGCTTAATATCCCGATGTACTAGATGATATTTGTGGATTTTCTGCAAAATATGGAGCATTTGTTGCAGCCAATCAACAGCGAGGGCTTGAGAAACCTGTTGGTTTTTAGTTAAGAATTCGATCAAGTTTTCTCCCGCAATTTTTTCCATCATTAAACAAGACAATTTCTGGGAATTATTGGGGAGTTTTATTTGAAAATAACCGTCAGGTTCCACTTGAGGCACTTCGCCCCTCCCCCCCAGCCAAATTAACACTCGCGCTTCTTGCTGGAACAAGCGAAGTAAATCGGCATCGTGGGTGTGTTTCAATATTTTTAAAACTTTGACAGTTCCCCATTCGTTTTCCCCGGTTCCCAAATCTTCGACTTCCAAGATGTCTGTGGGGCGCGCGGGATTGGGCGATCGTAATGGTTTCAGGATGCGGTAGCGATCGGCAATTAACAAAGCCGTGCCGCAAGCCTGACAATTTTGAGCCGCAGCAGGATTTTCGCGTTGTTCGCATTCAGGGTTGATGCAGTAACTCATATCATTTTCGATTTTCACAGGTTCGTAGTGCGGACTTGAGTCCGCACTACGAACCGTTTTTATTATGGTCATTATACCGGAAATTATCCGATCGATAAATTAGCATAAAACCCAGTAGTTATGACCTTACTACTGGGTTTTTATTTACCGCCCATTTGCACAGGCTATCACATTTAAGTCAAGGATTTAAGATTAATTGCATCGCGCTCTACCGATTGAGCTACCCCCCTGCGTTTGGTAGAGGGGGCTGGATCTGAGCCAGCAACCTGGATCATGTTATTTTTCCTGACATTCGTTTTAGCGATCGGCGGTGAATGCTGAGTTTAGAGTAATAACTTGCTGTTGAATTTGTACGCAATGCTGCCTCTGCCAATTGGGCTACCCCTCATTTTGGGTTGAAGGGACAGGAGTCGAACCTGTACTGTCACATTTGTAAAATTTAAATTTAAATTGTACTCTGTTTATATCTGAAACTATAACTATCAAAAAAGCAAGCAATTAGCGGAAAAAATTAAAAAATTCCCTCTCCCACTCTCTGTTCCTCGACATCAGAATTGTTAGCTTCTTCGCGGCGAACATCACAGCTTGCTGCAAGATTTTCACCTTTTGCAGCAACTCATTGATTCGCCGCGCTGGCAGAGTTCCCGAAAACTTGACCGTCCGCCAGTAACCGAATTGCGCGGAGTTTTAAAAGTCTTGAGAGTTTGCACCGGTTCTGTTGACCAGCAGTCGGCGGAAGCATCGAAATTCCAAGTCTCGGAAGCATCTAAAATTGGTAGTTTTTTGATGAATGCTTGCAACTCGGCTAACTGCTTTTGAATGAATAGCAAGTAGCTGACGGGAACTTGGCTCAACACCACGTTTCCGTCTAGGGTTACGTCGGCGCGGGCGCGGCAATTTGTCCAATCTTTGGTTGCGGTTACGTCGAAGAGTTTGGTCAAAACTTCAGTTGTTTTGCGGATAATTTGTTCGGCTTTGACTTCGACTTTTTTGGACTCCGGCGGCAGTTGTTCGCCTTATTCGTCTTTGGGACAGTAAGTGCGGGAGATTCCAGAAAACAAAGCTGGCTTTTGGAGGGCTTTTTGGGCTTCTGCTAGTTCAAGGATCGATCGGCTTTTGATGCCTTTTTCGATCGCAATAATCTGATTTAAGCGTGCCATTGTTTGATGTTATTGATGCAAAACGGATCTTAAGTGTGGTTAATAACGACCGTCAAATTGTTTGTCGCGGGGGTTTTGGGTTTTGAGGACTGAAGTCCTCACTACCAACTTTCTGAGTAGTATGATGTAGTTCTAGTAAACTACAAATTGTCATGGAGGCATTTGCCAAGAGGGCGATCGCCCTTCCGGCCAAAGTGTAGCAAAGTTTACTTCTCTTTCACCCTGCGACTACCTCTTGAGATAGATGCGCGAATACCTCTAGAGGTATGTTGCAATTTTTGGAAACATTTCTTAACATAGAGAAAACAAAGGGAATCCGAGGAGATACCAAAAATCCTTAAGCCCTTGGGGTGCCCCGGTAAATCAGATTGTTCGCCAACAAGGGCCAAATCAATGAATAATCAGCAAAACTCCGAAGTTTCAACATTTTTGTCAATGCTGCAAAAAGGCATTTGGCTGTTTGGGATTCTTTCTTGGATATTCGGGCTGACAGATAGAAGCATTGCGCTGTTTGCTGACGGATACCTGTCTGCGATCGATATTGTTCAGCTATTTACAGCTTCATTCTTTTTCGTTAGTTGGCTGTTTTTAAGCCCGTTTCTGAGTTGGAAATCCCAGAGTCAGGGGCAGGTAGAAGGCATTCGGCATAAGGTAGAAGCATCTCCGTAGTTTTTTAAGTTGTAATGTTAGTTTCTGGAGCGATGTTTGTTTCTTTTGAAGCAAAGCGGGCCGGCCAAATGCGATCGCAAAAAAATAAAGTCCCCGCCGTCACGCACAGCGGAATTGCCAACAGATTCAACAGCGGAATGCTCACCAAACCAAAACACACTAAACCAAAACTGCCGCTAGCGGGCAAACTCGCCCAAATTATTTCTAACTTCTCCTGAAAAGGCCTGCGCCTTCTTTCCAAAGGTGCATCTAAAAAATCTAAACAGACAATAGTTGCGCCCAAAGCTACGCCTCCCAAACTGCTAAGAATAGAGCCGAATCCTGGCACAAAATTCAGCAGTATCAGGGGTATGCCGACGCTCAGTAAAATTTGTAGTTTTCGCAGTTCAAAGGCGATCGCCCTTTGAATATCCCGAAAAACACTCGCCACATTCATTGGGGCTTCTGCGGGCAATTGACCGTTCCGCAGCAGTTCCAATTGTTCGGAAAGTTGACCGTACCAGGGCGAACCCAAAATCACGCCAAACTGTACTAACAAAAACCCGATTACCAGCAAAAGTCCTGACACTAGGAGTACGCGCAGCAGCCAGCCGAAAGCGACTGTTAACCCGCCGAGAAAGCTCAACCAAGCTGGCAAATTCGCAATTAAATCATTAAATCGCACGGACAAATCGGCAACCAAAACGTCTATGCCTGCCAAACTGGGAAATAGCAAGCTTAAATAAAGTCCGATACCAATTAAGCAATTTAGCACGACGGGAACTAATACATAAGTCCACAGCTTGGGAGTTTGCCAAATCAGCGTGAAAGCTCGAAAAGGATAGGTGAAACCTGCCAAGAGTCCAATTGGTGCGGTAATGGCGGCGCGGGCGGGATTTGAATTGAGCTGTTTTGACATATTAGGGGTGAGAGCGTCACTTTCTATTATTATTGCCTGTGAGGATTTATTGCAGGTTGCCCAAAAGTGAAGCTTTTTATTTACCATACCCCGGAACTTACCCCAGCCGACAAAATGCCGGCTTGCGCGATCGCAGTTGATGTGCTGCGGGCGACTACGACAATGGCGACGGCCCTGAATAATGGGGCGGAAGCTGTCCAAGTTTTCAGCGACTTGGATAAGCTGATGGCAAGCAGCGAAAAATGGCCTGCAGACAAGCGGATTCGGGCAGGAGAGCGCGGCGGCGCGAAAGTTGACGGTTTTGACATGGGGAATTCCCCTTTGGACTGCGCGCCAGAAAAGGTGGCTCTCAAGCGCATTTTTATCAGCACAACTAACGGTACTCGGGCTCTGCAACGAGTGCAAGCTGCTGCAACTGTGCTGACGGCGGCTTTGATTAACCGCAAATCTGTGGTGCAGTTTTTGTTAAGCAAAAAGCCGGAAAGTATTTGGATTGTGGGTTCTGGTTGGGAAGGGAGTTATTCGTTGGAGGATACGGTTTGTGCTGGGGCGATCGCCCAAAGTTTGCTAGCAGAAAGCGGTATTCCTGCGATCGATTTTGCTGGTAACGATGAAGTATTTGGGGCGATCGCTCTTTATCTGCACTGGCAAGATCGGCTGCATGAATTGTTGGAAAAAGCCAGTCACGGCCAGCGCCTCCTCGGTTTGGGCATAATCGAAGACTTAAAATATTGCGCGCAATTGGATACTTTAGATGTGCTTCCTATGCAGCGAGAACCGGGTGTTTTGGTGAAATCGGATTTTAAAATTCCTTAAGCTGATTTCTGGGTTCAATCTTCTGAAAAAACGGCAAATTTATTTTTTCTGGTTTGAGCGTTCGGACTTTAGTCCTGATAATTATCGGACTCAAGTCCGAACGAGCAAACAATGGAAGTTAGTAGTTAGCGAGAGATTTTTTAATAAAGTACAAATAAAGATATTCGGTAGGGACAAAACATAGTTGTGTCCCTAGTGTACGATCGGCAATTAATCGTTGCTGCGTTCACCGCCGAACCGCTGAATTAAACACTTGGCAATTCTGGCTGCTGCACCGGGTTCTCCCATGCGGCGCAAGCCATTTTCAGCGATTAGCTGCAACCTGTCGGGGTCGCGGAATAAAGACTGTACTGCGCCGGCAACTTCGGCGGGATGTTTGACTAAAATTAATGACGGCCCTAACAGGCGACTTTGGGCTTCTGCAAAGCCGGGAGTAAATTGCGGGCCGTTTCCGGGAATGGCGATCGCGGGTTTTCCTAAACCTACAAATTGTTCTGTAGCGGTTCCTGCCATTGCTACTGCTAAATCGGCTTCGTACAAACAATCGTTAAAACTTTGCTGAGTTAAAATCATTGTGGCTTTTCTCTGCACAAAAGTCAAGGGCAATAGCAAATTAGGAGATTCTTTATGAATTTCTTGAGGGCTAGAAACAGGAGGTCGCAAAATACTTCCTTCTCGCCACTGCGTTCTAGTTTCGCCGTCTTGGCGCCAGCCGAAAAATTCTAAAATAGGTCGCAAAGCTTCTAAGTTTAATTCTGGAGAAATTGCTGCCAAAAATAACAGTTTACGATCGGCAAACAAGGACAAAATTCCGCCGACAGCCTCTACTATTAGCTGCCAATTAGCATAGGCTTCCGGCGCTCTAGAGCCGGGGAGTAACGTGATGACGAGCGATCGCTCCCTTTCGCGAAACTCTGCGTCAAGGCCGTAAAAACCGGCTGGATTTTCCGGTTCGAGTCCGTCCATCATCGGATTGCCGAGATTGCAAGCGGGAATTCCTAGCTTTTGTAAAGTCTCGGCGGTTAGCGCGTCCCTGACAAAAACGGCGCGACAGCGGTTTCTGGTCATCAACCAGCGCTCCCAAGGCAAATAAACCGATCGCGGCGACCAAATCCAAGCAAAAATGTTGGATTTGCGAGGCAGAGGCCCGTTCTCGTCCCGCAAATAATAATCGGACTTGGCTGTGCCGAGAAAGGCATAGGGCGCGCCACCTTGCCAAGCAAATAGCAGCGGTACGATATCGCCACAGGCTAAGATAACTGCGTCTTGATTCCCAGACTGTGTTTGCGATCGCACCCAAGCGCGGATCGCTTTAAACTGAGCTAGAGTCAACTGAAGCAACCCGCCTTTGACATCGCGCAAAAATTCCTTTCCATCCATGTAAATAAAGCCGCCCGAAGGCATCCGCTGCACTGGGCCGATGATGCGGGCGTTTTCTAGTTCAGCGAAAGCTTGCCCTTCGCCCACTAGCGGAAACACGGCCAATTCTGGGGGATGCGGGTGCTGTTGCAGTTCCCGCAAGATGCGAAGGGCGATCGCATCTTCTCCGTGGCCGTTACTGAGGCAAAGTAATTTCAATCCCAACTCTCTCAAAAAACTGTCTCTGAATATATAGAAGCAAGATTAGCGGCAGGATGCAAGGTGGTATGGCCGAAGCAAGAAGTAAGCGGATCGGCGATCGCGTGAGTCGGGCCATTTTTGGTAAAATAGTAAGTTAAACTCCTATTTTATAGGTAAAATCGGATGGTACAAACCCTGCCAAAATCTTTGACACTCGAAGAGTTTCTGAAGTTGTCAGAAACCAAACCAGCCAGCGAGTACATTGACGGTAAAATCATTCAAAAACCCATGCCTCAAGGAGAACATAGTGTAATTCAAGGCGAGTTGACAAGTGCTGCTAATGCTGCTCTCAAACCTCAAAAGGTGGCGCGAGCATTTCCCGAACTGCGGTGTGTTTTTGGCGGTCGCGCGATCGTTCCCGACGTGACTGTATTCACTTGGGAGCGCATTCCCCGTAACGAAAATGGCGGTGTGGCAAATGTGTTTGCGATCGCCCCGGATTGGACAATTGAAATCCTCTCCCCCGACCAAAGCCAAACTAAAGTTACTAAAAATATTTTACATTGTCTCAAACACGGAACTCAAATGGGTTGGTTAATCGATCCAGAAGAGCGATCGGTTTTTGTATATCGGCCGGCTCAATCAACCGAGGTGTTTGACGAACCGGAACAGTTATTGCCCGTGCCATCTTTTGCCAGGGAATTGCAACTGACAGTAAAAGATTTATTTAGTTGGCTGTTAGAGTGAAACAACAGAATATTATATATAGCGGTTCTCAGAAAGATTCGCGGACTCATGGGCATAGGGCATAGGTCTTGCGAGCATACCTCATGTTAGTGAGAAAGGCTATAGCTTTTCTCACTAACATGAGGTACGCATAGGGCAAACAGGTCATTAGCCATTGGGCGGAGCGTAGCGGAGGGATTGGAACTGACAACCAATAACTAATAACTAATAACCAATAACCAATAACTAATAACCAATAACCAATAACCAATAACCAATAACCAATAACCAATAACCAATAACCAATAACCAATAACTACTAACCATCGATATACTGCTTTAAAATACTCCGAATTTGTTTGAGCTGAAATCCCTTAGCAAGTGGGCGCAGCTTGGTGGCAAACGGCACTAATTTTGGTTCCAAAGTTTCCAGCTTGGCAATCTCTTTAAAAAAATCTTCAATGTCGCCCATAGCTGCGAGTTTCAAAAGTTTTGCTACCGACTCAGAAGCCGCAGGTAACAAAGCAGAACAAGCAGGAAAATCAGATGCTGGTGACAAACTGGGAGTTTTGCGCTTGTTGCTTTCGGGTGATTCCTCGTAAATCCATTCTAATCCCAAATGTACGCGCAACCGTTCCAAAAAGTGATTTGCTTCGATCGGCTTGGCAACAAAATCATTGCACCCTGCCAGGAGGCTCTCTTGCTGCGCCGACTCAAAAACACTAGCTGACAGAGCAATTAACACGATATCTTTGAATTCCGGCAACTGTCGCAGTCTCCTTGCAGTTTCTAAGCCATCCATCACAGGCATCCGCAAGTCCATTAAAATCACATCCGGTTTAAATTCAACTGCTTTGTAGAGGCATTCTTGACCGTTACTGGCCTCTGCAATCTCAAATCCCAAACGCCCCAGCAGCCTGCACAACAAACCGCGATTTAGTTGATTGTCGTCCACGATTAGCACTTTCCGCTTGTGGCCGACAAAACCGACAAGCCAGCGTTTTTCACGCAAAGGAGACACCTCCAAGTACCGCTTGGCTGCGGGCAATTCTAAATCCAGCCAGAAAGTGCTGCCTTTTCCTAAAGTGCTGTTGACGCGAATTTCGCTGCCCATCAGTTTGGCTAATTTCTGGCTGATGGAGAGTCCCAGACCAGTACCTTCAACAAATGTATTGCCTCCAACTTGGTGGAAGGGCAAAAATATTTCTTCTAACTTGCTTTGATCTATGCCCCTCCCGGTATCCTCTATTTGAAAGCGGATTTTTAAATCGTGTTTTGCTGCGATCGCATTGTGGGCGAAGCGCATATAATTTTGTTTCAGTTCCGAAGTCAAAATCGAGAAATTGTAATTTTCTCCTTGGCCTCGACTCCAGGCTCCTGTTCCGACATACCCGACTTTGAAAGTTACTTTGCCGCTCTTGGTAAATTTAACTGCATTGCTGAGTAAGTTGATCAGAATTTGGCGCAATCTTTTTCGATCGACCTTGACGCAGTTAGGCAGGGGAGACACTTGTTCGTAATTGAAGGAAATTCCTTTTTGAGAAGCCCGCATCTCAAAAAGGTCGGCAATGTTTTTTATGAAATCTAGAAAATTTAACTCTTCCGGGTAGAGTTCCATTTTTCTAGCTTCGATTTTGGAAAGGTCTAAAACATCGTCGATTAACATCAGCAGGTGTTCGCCGCACTGTTGAATGTTGCTGAGACTGTCTTGGTGATCGGAGGTTAAGTCTTTGTCGGTTTTGAGGATTTGAGCGTAACCTAAAACGCCGTTTAAAGGCGTCCGCAGTTCGTGGCTCATGTTGGCGAGAAATTCGCTTTTGGCGCGGTTGGCGGTTTCTGCGGCTAATACGGCTTGTTGGAGGGCAGCTTCGGCAACTTTTCGATCGGCAATTTCGGTTTGTGCTTGTTGAAATAGCGTCGATTGCTGGATCGCGATCGCCAATTGGACGCACAGTTGCCGGAGGGATTCTATTTCTGAGGAATCCCAGGCACGGGGGCCGCTGCAATCCTGGGCGATCAGCAGTCCCCAGAGTAGATTTCCTGCGGTCGGTTGGCTCGCGGAAATAGTTTCTCGTGCTTTTAAAATCGGCACTATTAAGTTAGCTTTTACTTCTAATTCTTCGAGATTTTTAATGTGGCATTCGCTCAGATTTTCACTATAAATATCTTCTATAGAGCGAATATAACCTTGCTGGTAAATATCTACAAACCCATCTGTAAAACAGGTGTCAAGATTGTGAAGATTTAGCAATGAAATTCTATTGTTTGCCACAGATTCCACAACTACAAAGCCGCTCCAGTCGGGATTAAAGCGGTAAATAACTGTGCGGTCAGTTTGCAAGAATTGCCGCACTTGTTCGACAGCAGCGGTGAGGACTTCTTCTAAATTGAGGGAGGAGCGAATGCGATCGAGCATGGCAACTACCAGCCGCTCTCGCCTTAATTGGTGCAGCAGCGCCATCTCGGCTTGTTTGCGTTCGGTGATGTCGGTCATTACTCCCACTAATGCGATTAAATTGCCAGTTTCATCTTTGATGCAGTCAGCGCGAAATAAAGTTGTTACCAGTTCGTTGCTTTTAGTTTTGATTTTGAGTTCGCCTTGCCAAGATTTGCCTTTGCGGAGCGTTTTCAACATTTCTAGCAGCACTTGAGTTTTGGGGTAGATTGCCGTTGCTCCGCCGGCTGTGTTCAGTTCTTCTGCTGTGTAGCCGTACCGCTGAATAAAGGCTTGATTGTGGTAGATCGATCGCCCTGTCAAGTCAGCAATGCCGATCGCGTCGCTGGTGCTTTCTACGGCTTGAGTCACTCGCAGCAGGTTTAATTCGGCTTGTTTGCGATCGCTAATATCAGTAATAGTGCCGATATAGCCTTTAATTTCCTGCCCATCTCCGATTTCTGCGATCGCCTGACCGATTGCCCAAACTACACGACCGTCTGGATGCTGAAAGCGGTATTCTGATTTAAAAGGAATTTTGTGAATAACTGCCCTGTACCATTCATTTTTCACCCGCTCCGCATCATCGGGATGAATGGCATTCATCCAGCCAGTTTCGGCTGCTAATTCTGCCTTTAATCCCGTGATTTCGCTCCACCGCTGATTCACATAAAAGCAATTGCCAAACGCATCGCTGTGAAATATGCAAACCGGCGACGCTTCTGCCAAAGTTTGATAGCGGCGCTGGCTCGCTCGCAGTGCTGATTCTGCTTGTTTTCTCTTAGTAATATCGCGGACTATAGAAATTATCTCTCCGCCTGCAAGCATTGTCAGCGACAATTCTTGAGGGAACTTAGTACCGTCGTCGCGCTGACCGAGCGCTTCTATATTGCAGTACCCTTTTTCCTGAATCGCCGGCATTACTTCTCGTTCAAAATATTGATTTTCTGCGTAGCTGTAGAGCATTTTCCATTTCTTGCCAAACAGTTCGCTAGTGCTAGCCAAGCCGTACATTTTGAGATAAGCGTCGTTTGAATAAATACATTCTTTGCGATCGTTAAAAATGGCAATACCGTCATAAGCAGCGCCCATTGCTACTGCTTGTTGCTGGAGTTTGGACTCGGCTTGTTTGCGAGAGGTAATATCGTGACCGACGGAGTAGATTAAACCTTCTTCGCCAAACGGCGATGCCGTCCACAGCAGGCATTTGTAAGAACCGTCTTTGCAAAGATAGCGGTTTTCAAAGGAAATACTAGAGGTACCGGCGATTAGTTTTGCCGCTTCGGCTGCGGTGGCTTCTCGATCGTCAGGATGAACAAATTCGATCGCACGCTTGGCAAAAAGTTCAGCCGTGCTGTAGCCTAGAACCGTTGACCAAGCTGGGTTCAAACGTTTGAAACAGCCGTCGTAACCGACAATGCAAAGCAAGTCTAAGGAAATCGTAAAAAAGCGATCGCGCTCTGTTTGTGCCTGCTTCAACTCAGTGATATCCATCACTAAACCGTCCCAGAGAATATCGCCTTCGCTCCCAGATTCGATCTGATTATTCAGCCTTTCTGGTCTTGATGCTCCTTGCAACCACTTAACTTTTCCCGACGGCAAAATCTGCCGCCACTGATGCTGCCAAGGTTCCAAAGTAGCAGCTGAAACTTCTATAGATGTTTCTAAATTTAAGCGGTCGTCTGGATGAATTCCGTTGAAAATAATTTCCGCATTTTGCTCTATTACTTCTGCCTCTAATTCGTACAGTTGGCGGCAGCCCGAAGAGACGTAGGGAAAACACCTTTGTCCCGTTGCTGACCTTCTGAATTGATAAATTGATCCCGGCAGATTAGCTACCAATTTTTGAAATCTAGCTTCGCTTTGTTCCAAGGCTCTTTGCTGCCGTCTATATTCAGTAAAATCTCTAATTGTGCCAACTATTACTTTACTGCCATCTGCTTTTTGAAAAACGCTTTTTTTGGTAGAAATGATGCGTTCTTTGCCTGCGGTGTCTGTTAAAGTTTCTTCATTTTCCAAGCAGATGCCAGTTGTCAATACTTCTTCATCTTTAGCCCAAAAAACATCCGCTTCTGATTTGGGGAAAAAGTCATAATCTGATTTGCCTAGCAGTTCTTGCCGCGATTTTCCGACAAACTGACAAACAGCATCATTTAAGATGATCCAGCGGTGCTGCTCGTCTTTGACAAAAATCGGGTCTGGCGTAGCATTTATAGTGTGGTTTAAAAAATCTTCTGATGCTTTCAGTTGGGCTTCGTAGCGGTAGCGATCGCTCACGTCCAACACTACTTCGATCATCCGGTCGATCGACCCGTCTCGGCCACGGATGCAGCGCAGCGAAACTCGCGTGTGAACTATTTCGCCGTCTTTTCTGAGCCACCTTTTGTCACAGATGTAACCGTCGTTCGTACCTGCTAGCATCTGAGACAATTGTTGTTCATTGACATCAAAATCCTCTGGATGGATCAACTCCAGCCAATGCTTTTGCACGAGTTCGTCGCGCTCGTAGCCCAGCAAATCGCACAGCGCATCGTTAACTTCTATCCAATTGCAATTTTCACCAATTGCCGGGTGAACAATTGGAGCGACGATGGCAATTCCGATTAAAGAATTTTCCACCACCGAGCGATATTTTTCTTCGCTTTTTCGCAAAGCATCTTGACTGTTCTGCCGTTCTATGGCGTAACGGAGCGATCGAATTAACAGTTCGCCGTCGATTTTTCTTTTGACTAAATAATCCTGTACGCCGGCCGAAATCAACCGCAGCGCAAGCTCTTCGTCGTTTTGGGCGGTCAAAACTACGATCGGCACATTTACCCCGTACTCTTTTACCCGATCCACCGTCTCAACACCCAGACTGTCTGGCAGTGAAAGGTCTAATAAAATGATGTCAAAAGTTTCTTGACTCAATCGCTGCTGCGCTTCGCTGAGACGCTCAACTTTCGTCACCAATATACGCTGCCGGCCGCTAATTCCTGACAGCAAATCTTCAATAAGCTCAGCTTCCTGATGGTTGTCTTCTACCAACAGAATGTTAAAGCAGGTAGGAGGTATAGCTAAGTTAAAAACTGCTTTCATAATATTTACTAATCAAAGTTTTTTATCAAGATAATTTTGATTTTATCTTTTCTTGCCAGGGCCGTTATTGAATCCCACCTACACATATATCGGCAGTCAGTCGATTAGAGATTTACTTGCCACAGATGAATCTGCTAGCTTGAACTTGAGTCTAAATTTGGGGGCTTTCCGCCACTTTTTTGGGGCGATTGTCTCCCTTTGTGGGCGGGGTGAGATTGCGGTGTAAGCGATCGCTACAAAAATCGTGTTTAAGATTTATAATCATATCACGAATTTACTCTGCTGTCAACGCAAAACATTTTTTATTCTAACTTGCAATTTCACTTCTAGGTTCTAGCTTGTGCCTTAAAATATAAGAATTAATTCAGTTTTCCCGGGCTTGTAGCTTCTACATAAGTGCCTGCATGATGTCTCGATTAAGAAAGAGTAAAGTGAAAAGTTGAACCTTGACCCGGTTGTGACTCCACCCAAATACATCCGCCGTGACGCTGCACAATCTTTTGACAAATTGCCAAACCAATACCTGTCCCAGAATATTCTCTTGGAGTGTGCAAGCGCTGGAAAATTTGAAAAATGCGTTCTTGATGCTGTCGAGCAATCCCAATTCCATTATCCGAGACAGAAAATAACCAATTTTCCTTTTGTTTTGCAGCGGTAATATGAACTACAGGCGGTACATCGTGGCAATATTTAATCGCATTGCTAACTAAATTTTGAAAAAGCTGTACGAGCTGAGAAATATCACCAATTACACTTGGTAATTCGCTGTAGGTAACAACTGCTTGACTGTCGCAGATAGCCCCTTGCAGATTAGCGATTGCGTGCTGGACTGCATGATTGCAATCTGTTGGTTGAAAAGCTTTCTGACTGCGGCCAACTCGCGAATATTCGAGCAAATCGTCAATTAAAGTTTGCATTCTCGTGCAGCCTTGAACAATATTGCCGATAAACTTACTAGCTTGACTATCGAGTTGGTCTTTATAGCGTTTTTCTAAAAGTTGAGCGTAGCTGGCAATTGTTGCTAAAGGCGCTTGCAAATCGTGAGAAGCCACATAAGCAAATTGTTCGAGTTCCGCATTTGAGCGCGCCAATTCTTGGTTAGATTTTAATAGAGCCGATTCGGCCCTCTGGCGGTTTGCAATCTCTTTTTGGAGAAGCAAATTTTGATCTTGCAAAGCTTTTTCAACGGCGAGGCGGTTGCTGATTTCTTGTTGCAGGATTTGGTTTTTTTCGTGAAGGACTTTTTCTACGGCTAAGCGGCTGCTAATTTCTTCTTGAAGCACCACATTTTGTTCTTTTAGCTGCTTTTGTAAATTCCGCAACGTGAGGTGACTTTCGATGCGGGCGAGCACTTCTTCAAACTGAAAAGGCTTGCTGATGTAGTCAACTGCTCCCACAGCAAATGCGTTTACTTTGTCGAATACTTCATCTTTGGCACTGATAAAAATTACGGGAATTTCCCTCGTTTTTGCTTCAGATTTCAGGTGCTGACATACTTCGTAACCGTTCATTTCCGGCATCATGATGTCGAGCAAAATCAAATCCGGCGGATTAGAATTGCAAGCTCTCAGAGCCATTGATCCGTTAATCACGCAGCGGGGAGCATACCCCCGATGAGTCAACATTGTAGACAGCAGGCGCAGGTTTTCTGGCGTATCGTCTACTACTAAAATGTTTCCTAATGGCGTTTCTCGTTGCTGATTGTTCATTGATTATTTTCCGTAAAAATAAAGTCATTAGTCATTAGTCATTAGTCATTGTTCATATCGTGTCCTATCGATTGACAACAATAAGATTGGATCGCGCGTGCGGACTAAATTCCGCACGCGCGATCCGTTTTTTTCGCTCGATCGGATATGATATCATTAGTGATTAGTCATTAGCGATCGGGAAGCAGGACAAACCAAAAAGGAAGAGGCTAGCAGGAAAAATGAATTTTTCGGAAGGGTTTCAGTAATTAAGAATTTCCTCACCATCTTGTGGTTGCTATGTTTTGTTTTTTAATCCTTCGTGCAAAAAAAACTGTTTACTTGTAGGATAATTGGGGAAATAAAACGAGTTATTCGCTGATCAACCAGTCTTTTAGCCTTTTTTGAGCAGCAATAGCTGTGATTCTTTGTCGCTCAATCCTTAAACCTCCAGCAATAGAGTCAGAGCGTTATTGTACCAAGTCAATCCTTTATCTAAAACTTTAAATCCAGCTACTTTGCACATAGATTCTAACGCAGAAGCTGTAGGCAGCCACCACCACGGCCCAAAGTCGTTGGTGTCAAAAACTGCTTTCTCAATTACTCCGAGAATTGGTGTGCCGTAGGTGTACTGCTGCCAGTAAGCTGTTAAGATAGCTCGTTCTGCTTCGCCCAAAGCGGGAATGAAGATTACCCCAGAAGCTGGAATTTCGTAGCGTCCCCGCTCGTTTTCTATAACTTCTTGGGTAATAGCTGAAGTTAAGATTAAATACTGCCCTGTTATTTGACGCAAGCTGATTAAAATTTGCAAAGGGTGTGGGTGATGGTACAAAACTCCTGCACAGTGGACTACATCATAGGGCTTACCAATTTCTGCAGGCTGAATCTGAGTTATATCTTGACTGATACAATTATAGTTAGCAATATTTAAACTTGCCATGCGATCGCGAAAATCTTGCCAAAACGGTCGAGATGCGGGCGTGACATCAATCATTGTTAGAGAAATTGCACCATATTTGTTTGCTACAGAGACTTTTTCGTTGACGGTTCCCCACAATCCCCCGACTTCTGCAAAAGTGCGATTTTTGACCACTCGGGCAATGTAGCGATCGCGAATATCGTCAGTTTCTAACTCTAATAATATACTGCGATCGCCACTTTGATGTTTTATCTCTAAAATTTCCGCTAATTTTGCGGATATTGCTGCATCTTTGGGCCGGACTTCTAATGCCATCACGTACAAAACAGCCGCTTCGTCAAGCCGATCGCTCTCGGCAAACTTTTGGGCAATTTCGCAGTAAAATTCAGGAGAGTGCAGCGGCTGCAATGCGTGGTGATAGTAGCTGGTTGCTGCGTCTAAATTTGCTGAAGTTCTTTTGAGCAAAGCATCGCCCAACTTGGTGTAAATTTTAGGGAGAGCGGGTTCGATTTGCAGCGCACTCAGGTAAGCCCAAACAGCCTCGTTCCAGTCGTGCTGCTGGGTCAAAGCATCGCCTAAATTGTAATAAGACCAAGCAAAATTTGGGTTGAGTTCAATAGCGCGCTGATAAGCATTAGCTGCGGCTTTCCACTGCTGGGTTTTCAACAGCGCTTCTCCTAAATTGTGGTAAGTCCAAAAAAAATCTGGATTGAGTTCGATCGCCCGCTGGTAAGCGAAGGTTGCTGCCAACCATTCCTGGAGTTTAACTAAACTCAAAGCTAAATTATAATGAGACCAAAAGAATTCGGAATTAAGGGCGATCGCCCTTTGGTAGGCTGCCGCAGCTTCCGACCATTTTTCTAGTTGAAAAAGCGCATCTCCCAACTTGTGAAAAGAGCCAGAAAAATTTGGGTCTAGTTCAACAGCGCGCTGGTAGGCTGCGACGGATTCCGACCATTTTTCTAATTTACCGCAAGCTTCGCCGATGCTGTAGTAAGACCAAGAAAAATCCGGGTTAATTTCCACAGCAGTGCGGTAGACAATTACAGCTTCTTGCCATTGTTCTAATTCCAGCAAAACTGCGCCTAAATTGGAGTAACACCAAAATGAATTTGGATTTAATTCAATACTTTCTCGGTAGGCTTTTTCTGCCTCACACCAAAGATTCTTTGCTCTCAAAACATTGCCTAGTTTGTAATAATATTCAGAAATATCCGGCTGAAGTTTAATAGCTTTCCGGTAGTTAAAAATAGCCTCGTCCCACTGTTTTAGTTGGGTAGCAGCTTCCGCTAATTTGCAGTAAGCTTCACAACAGCTAGAGTTTAAATAAATCGTCCTGTGGTAACAAATTATGGCTTTTTGGGGCTTGTTGAGTGCCAACAAAGTATTGCCCAAATCGAGATATTCTGACGCTATTTCTACTGGTTCTACCAAAAGTGCTTGATACCAGCAATCTGCTGCTTCGTCAGCTTGACCTAGTTGGGTAAATATGCGACTCAAATTGCGGTAAAATCCTGCAACGTCGGGTTGCAGGGATATAGCTTTTTGGTAATAGGCGATCGCCTCTTGCCACTGTTGCAAACTAGCGCAGAGAGTGCCGAGGTTGGCAAAAGCTTCGGCAAAATCCGGTTTGTGGGCGATCGCAACTTTATACCAATACCTTGCGTCTTCTAGATTACCCTGAGCTTGCAGCGCCTTCCCGAGGGTTTTGCAAGTCTCGGCAGAATCGGGGTGGGATGCGAGAATTTGGTGGCAAAGTGCGATCGCCTCCTCCAACTTCCCTAAAACTAAATATATTTCTGCCTGTTGTTGACAATCAACGGCTGCTATTTCTGGATTCACTTTTTGCGTTCCTGTTTAGTAATAATGACCTGTATAAATTTAGGGCAAAACTTGTCTAGTTTACCACTCGCCCTGAGACATCTCCCTAGGTGTCAATACCAATAACCTCCACGGGATTTTTCCGATCCAATTTTGAGGAAATTTGCCTAATAGAACTTGAGTATAAACTCAAATAAATTATACCATTTGTGGAACAGGCCCGAAAGCCTGTTATAAACAATAGTGCCGCTAAGTGAGGTAAAAACCAATTTGGATTAAACTAAGATAGCAACAGGTTAACAGCAAGGTAAACAATGTCAGCAGCCACTCAGACACCGCTAATCAGCGTAATTATACCAGCATACAATGGCGATCGCTACATCGCGCAAGCCCTAGAAAGCGTCCTAGCCCAAACTTTTACCGATCGAGAAATTATCATTGTAGACGACGGTTCCACAGATGAGACAAATCAAGTATTGCAGCCTTATCTCAACAAAATTCGCTATGTATATCAGGAAAACCAAGGAGTAGCAGCCGCCCGCAACCGAGGAATTCAGGAAGCCAAAGGCGAATTTATTGCTTTTTTAGATCAAGACGACTTCTTTGAACCAGATAAATTAGCAGCACAAATAGCACTGTTTCGCTCCTCACCATCTTTAGGAATTGTCAACAGCGGCTGGCGTTTAGTTAACGAGCAAGGCGACGCAATTTCCGATGTAACACCTTGGCTGTATCTCCCCAAATTAAACTTAGAAACTTGGATAGTACAAATGCCCGTACTGCCCAGCGCCATGATGTTTTCGCGCCAGTGGCTGGAAACAGCAGGCGGGTTTAACTCAGAGTTTGATTCAGTAGACGATTCCGATTTAGTGCTGCGTTTAGCAGTGCTGGGTTGCGAAGCAGCTTGGCTGCCACAAGTCACAGTATCCTACCGCCAGCACGACAAAAATGTATCAATAAAAAAAGCCCTAAAACAAGCAAATCTTTTTATAACCTTAAAACAGCAATTTTTCGCAAAACCCGACTTGCCGCAGCACATCCGCGAATTAGAAAATCCGGCTTTCTACGAAGCATTGACTTGGATGGCGTGGCAATTGTACTATAGTAACTATCCAGTAGAAGCGGTTGACTTCTTCCAAGAATCTCTCCGCTACAGTCCCTATAAGCCCAAAAATACAGTTACAGATTGGCTCAAACGTCTGGGCGCTATTGCCCAATCTTACGGGCGCAAAATCGATCTTCAAGTATTAAGAAACCTATCAGAATGGAAAAAATTAATGGCTAGCATACTTTCCTCAAAAAAACCCACAGTCAGCGTCATTATCCCAGCATACAACTGCGAACGTTACATTACCAGAGCTGTAGAAAGCGCCATCAATCAAACTTACCAAGACTGGGAAATCATTGTCATAGACGACGGTTCAACCGACAGTACGAGCCAAGTTTTAAATACTTACCGCGACATAATTCAGTACGTCTATCAGGAAAATCAAGGAGCAGCAATAGCCCGCAATCGCGCTTGCGAACTTGCCAAAGGCGAATTCTTAGCTTTTCTGGATGCCGACGACTTTTTCCTGCCAGAAAAACTCGCCAAACAAATTGCTTGTTTTGAAGCTGACCCCTCTTTAGGGATGGTACAAAATGGCTGGTTGATGGTTGATGAAACTGGAAAAGATATCTACGCATCCGTGCCTTGGGAAGAGTCGCCCAACTTAGATTTAGAAACGTTTGTCCTGTACAAAAGCGTGCGTCCCAGCGCTATGATGGTGCGGCGCGAATGGTGGCAACGTCTGGGCGGTTTTGACCCTCGTTTTCCGCCAACCGAAGATTTAGATTTTGCTTTACGTTTGGCTTTAAAAGGCTGCAAATGTGCTTGGTTGAAAGAGATATTAACCTGCTACCGCCAGCACGATAAAAATCTGATGTCCGGCGGGCCAAAAGTAATGCAAAGTATGGAAATTGTGATGGAACAATTTTTTGCTAGACCCGATTTGCCCGATCGCATACGCCAACTAAAAAAGGCAGAACGTTACAAATGTTTAGTATGGATAGCGTGGCGGATGTACCGCGATGGATATTTGGCTGAAATGGTCGAGTGCCTGCAAAAATCTCTGTACTATACTCCTTTTACTGGCTCGGAAACTGTGTTTAAATGGTTGGAAACTTTTAGAGTTTCTTCGGAAGAATACAGCAATACTTTTGATGCTTATGCCTTGACCAATTTACCAGAATGGCAAGACATAGTTGTAGAGGCTGTCAACAATACCTATCAATTTAAATCGGCCCCTAGTTCAAATTACCGCAAGCTTGCAGGGCACGTACTCCTGTACGCAGAAGACCACGGAATCGGCGGTTTAGCGCAATTCAACCACTCGCTGCTTTGCAAATTAGCAGCCGACGGCTACCGAGTTACTAGCGTGCAAACTAAAACTTCTAATCCTTTAATTACCGAACAGCAGCAGCTAGGTATCGAGCATATTTGGCTGGAGTTCGACACAATGAAGGAGTTTTTGCGAATTGCTTACAATTGTGCGGATGCTGAAAGAATTTACGCGGAAGCTCAACCGGATTTAATTATATTTAGCGACGGCTGGCCGATCGCAAATTTTGCTGCAAAACAAGTTGCAATTAAGCAAAACATACCTTACGTAATTACTCTCGGTTATATCGATCGCACTTATCAAACTTTCAACCGCGGCGATCGGATTCCCTATTTCGATGCAGTCGCCTATCAGTACGATTTAGCCAAATCCGTCATCGCTGTTTCCCACGAAAATTTAAACTTGTTCAAGAGTTTGTTTAAAACACCTCTGGAACAGGGAAAAGTAATTTATTACGGCAGGCCGGAAAGTTATTTTAAACCGCCCAATCTTTCCAACCGCCAACGCTTGCGCCAAGAACAAGGCATCCCCGAAGAAGCTGTGGTTTGTTTCACGGCGGCGAGACTGACTCCAATTAAAGGATATCAGTATCAATTGCAGGCGATCGCCCAACTAAAAAATCTGCCAATTTGGCCGCAGCTATACTTTGTGTGGGCCGGCCCCGGTTCTGCCACTCACGACAATATGGAACCGGAATTGAAAGCAACTGTTAGCGAATTAGGAGTCACCGAAAAAGTTAAATTTTTGGGACAGCGGTGGGATATTGCCGATTGGTTGGATGCCAGCGACATCTTTATTTTATCTTCCGAAGCCGAAGGAATGCCGCTAGCAATTATGGAAGCAATGGCGAAAGAACTGCCCGTAATTGCTACAGCAGTCAGCGGCATTCCCGAAGAGTTGGGAGACACCGGAAAGTTAATCGCCGACCCAAAAATTGACCCGAAACAGACAGCACGAGAGTTAGCAGAAACGGTAGAACTATGGGCGCAAAATCCCGAATTGCGGCGGCTTGCAGGACAAGCTTGCAAACTGCGGGCTGCCGAAATGTTCAAGGAAGAACGGATGCTTGTGGAATACGCAGAAGTGATCGCACAAGTCTTATCTGCTAGCAGCAATCCAGACAAATTTGCGTTAGCGTTAGCGAAGCGATCCGAAGGAAAGCCCGCCCCTACGGGGGCTGCGCCAACGAAGAGGATCGCCCCCAAAGTCCAAAAGCAGATTCAGCAAGTTGACAGTATGCTCAATTACTATTATCTAGTATGGCAGGCATGGCAAGCTTTCGATCGCGGAGATATGTCCGGAATGGTGGAGAAGTTGCAGTTATCTTGGAAATGCACGCCGCTGTTTTCAACGGAAACTATTTTGAGCTGGATTACGAATTTTGTGACACTATCTGCCGAAAAGAATGTTAAACTCGATACTTATTCGCTAACTAATTCAGAAGCTTGGCAAGAATTGATAGAATCAATCCAGGGTTTTGAAGTTGCCTTGTCTGTTCGTTAATCCTGTTTGAGAATCGATTCCTAAAAATCTGTTTGTAGTAAGGACTTTACTCCTTATTAGCTAAAATATTATAGAGAGGACTGAAGTCCTCACTACAAAGCCTAGAGAAAATTGGTTTGTAGTAAGGACTGAAGTCCTTGTTATCTAAAATTTTTTAGAAAAAACTAAAGTCCTCACTACAAACTTACTAATATTTGTACTTTATTCCTGTTGTTCACTTCGCCAGCAAATACAATATGCAATTCACCTTCAAGTTCAAACCTATTAACAAGCTGCTGCCAATTTGCTTGGCTGCGATAACTGTCCTGTTAATCGCCTATTTTGGGCAGCAACCAAGTATTGCTCAAGTGCGATCGAACATCACAGTCGATTTTGGACAACCAGCCACCGGTATAACGTCCATGAGCGGCATCTTGCACGGCATCGACCCCAGCAAGCCCCCAGACAACTTAATCAAACCCTTGCAGCCGAAGCTGTGGCGGGCGGGAAGGCTCGATATTTACGATCGAGTGATTGCCAGCGGAGCCGAATTTCAACTATTAGTTAGCGACCTCTGGGGCTACGGCAGCAACCCCAAAGGCTGGCCCTATCAAGATTATCCCGCGTGGGAAGCATTCATCCGACAGTTAGCCCAACAAAATAAAGGCAAAAAAATTATTTGGGATGTATGGAACGAACCAGATTTAGCTAACCCGTTTTGGAAAGGAAGCAGAGAACAATTCTTTGAAACCTACAAAAGAGCTTACAAAATTTTGCGGGAAGAATTGGGGCCGTCAGCGGTGATTGGCGGGCCGAGCATTAGCACTTACAACAAAGAATATTTAAGGGCTTTTCTTGATTACTGCAAAGCTAACAAACTGGAAGTAAATTTCTTAGCTTGGCACGAACTCAACGATACCATAATTTTATTTGTGGACGACCACGTGTTCGATGCCAAGCGCAATTTTCAACAAAGTCCATTTTACAAGGAACTGAAATTGCAAAAAATTTATGTCAACGAAATTGTTGGCGAATTAGCTCAATATCAGCCAGGGGAAATTTTAGGTTATTTGTCTAACTTAGAGTTTGCAAAAGCTGATGGTGCTTGTAGGGCTTGTTGGGATACAACCGGAGCTCAAAAAGTTAGTAATTGCTTCAATAATACGCTGAGCGGGATGGTGACTCCTAATACTTTTGAGCCGAGGGCGGCTTGGTGGACATACAAAGCTTACGCTGACGGAGTGAATTCGCGGGTGCTTAGCCGATCGGATAACGATCGCCTTGTCGCTTTAGCCAGCAAGTCAAATCCTGAAGGTAAAGCACAGGTACTTTTAGGTTATTTCGATCCCAATTATTCCTCAGCAGCAACTCTTACCTTAAATCTTGCCAATTTGCGGCAGCTAGGTATTGAAAAAGGTCAGAAAATTAGTCTGAAATTAGAGAAGATTCCTAACAATCTAGAAGGCGCTGTGCCAAAGCTTGTCACGGTTAAAGAAGAAGAAATTTCGGTTGGGGGAAATAACTTGAATTATGTCATCCCTAATTTTAAGGTTCACGAAGGCTATTTATTGACGCTTAATCAAGAATAGGTTCGTAGTCAGGACTTTAGTCCTTAGATGCGGACTAAAATCCTGACTACAAACCTTTTTTATTGTCATTAAATGCGGACTAAAGTCATCACTACAAACCTTAACCCTTACCTCACAAAGCTTGAGAACCGCTATAGAGTTTAGCTGGGATTTGTCAAAGATTTTTGCACTGATTCCAGCCATTCTCTGACTGTTTGATTTTCCGAGTTTGGGTCATAGTAACAGCCTAATTCATCGAGGATGAATGTTTCTAAGTCGGCAGGGGCGATCGGCATTTCTAGCAGTTTGCTGAGCTCTTGCGATGCGGCTTCAACCGTTTCGCGCGGTTCGCTGCTGCGGTAGTTGTTCACTACATCGCTGGGAGTGTCCGCTTCTAGCGGCCAGTCTTGGTGAAAGTAGGAACTGAAAAATTGGGTTAAATTAGGAAATCGATCGATCATTGAGGATAAGCTGTGAGAATAAAGTATCCGGGAGGTAATTTGGCGCTGCGCTGGAGGACGATTTTCAGGCGAGATGTTGAAGTTGCTTTCGATGCGCGGCGGCGCAAAGTAATGCCAATTATTCTGTTGGCGTTATAGTCGATCGTATAAAGATTTCCTCGACTTTTCACCCAGGAGTCGATCGCACTTTGACTTCTGTTCATTGCTTCACCAATCGCCGATTCAGCGACGGAACGATCCGTAAAGGAAGACGCTGCTGGAATTCTCTTTTCCTGTGCCAGTCGCTGTGCTAGTTCTGCTTCTGTTTTACCAACGTGTCTCTCTAAAGTGTGTCCTCCTGCTGCTTCGTGAAAGTCTAATCCGCCCCCCGGTATGTTGGGTACAAAAGCTACGGTGGTTTGTGCAGCAGTCGAGGTTTGCCCCCCAACAACCGTCGCGCCAACATCAGGTATTGCCGATTGAAATAAGATTGTTATGGAGGCGATTGCACCTATTATACCCAAAAACTGTTTGAGGCGATCGAGTTGAGTTCTCATTGCTGTTGAATCTATTTCTTATATTTAGTATAGCTCTCGGCTGTTTTTTTGTCTATTTCCTAATATACCATTAGTTAGTTAGAAATTGCGCGCTGCATTTAAATATACAGTGCGCCACAAGCACCCTAGGATTATTTATAATAGTTCGTGATTTGGCAGTTTACAAAGCTTCACTCACTCTGAAAAAATGTTAATAATTCTTAGAAAATATCGCTGATGATTGATGATACATTAATTGATGATCTTTAGTCCTAGAGGCACGGGTAGTCAGAAACCGGGTTTTTGGCGAAATACTTCGTTAAACCCGCAGAAAAAACCAAAAACCCGGTTTCTTGGGTTTTGATGCGTAAGTCCCGATCTTTAAAAAAATTAAAAAAATGCAAGTAGTTATCCTGGCTGGCGGTCTCGGTACTCGTCTCCGAGAAGAAACAGAATTTCGCCCCAAACCTTTAGTTGATGTCGGCGGGCGTCCGATCATTTGGCACATCATGAAAATATATGCCCATTACGGCTTACAAAGCTTTATTGTCTGCTTGGGCTATCGCGGCAACATGATCAAAGAATATTTCCTCAATTATGAAGCCATGAACAACGACTTTACTGTCTGTCTGGGACGCAAAAATAGCATTACCTATCATGAGGAACATCGCGAACAAGATTTTCATGTAACTCTGGCTGAAACTGGCGCGGAAAGCATGACGGGAGGGCGGGTAAAACGGATAGAAAAATATATTGATGACGATAATTTCATGGTGACATATGGTGATGGAGTTGCTGATGTCGATATTGAGGCATTGATCGAGTTTCACAAATCTCACGGGAAGCTAGCAACTGTTACGACATTTCGCCCGATTTCTCGCTTTGGAATTTTGGATGTAGACAGCGACAGCCGCGTAGTAGAATTTACTGAGAAACCTCAAATAGACGGCTGGATCAGTGTTGGATATATGATATTCAACCGCCGGGTATTTGAGTATTTGGGTGAAGATGACTGTGTTTTAGAACAGGAACCGCTGCAGCGTTTGGCGGCAGAGGGACAGTTGATGGCTTACCGTCACGATGGCTTTTTCTTTGCGATGGATACTTATCGAGAATACAAGTATTTAAATGAGCTTTGGGATGAAGGGAAGGCTCCTTGGAAAGTGTGGAAATAAGTGAGTTGCTGTACCATTCTCAATAAGCATTTATGGGCTGAGTTTCCGGTTCGTTCCACAATAGATAGAATTTATTTGTTGTGGAACAGCTATCTTGCCTTGCATTCTAAACAAACTTTTTATGAACGGGCTTTCCGGTTCGTTCCACAATAGATAGAATTTATTTGTTGTGGAACAGGCCGGAAAGCCTGTTCTGGTGCATAGCTCTGCTATAAAATTATCATAAAAAATGGATTTTCAAGAAATTCTCCACAGCACAGAAAGTTATCTCAAAGAGTGCGTTGCACCCCGCGCCGAAATCATCGACACCGACTCCGAAGCGCTGAAAATAGCAGTTGCTGGATTGGAAAGTCGATCGCTCTTAGCGTTGCGAGTTCCCCAAAAATGGGGCGGTGCGGAGATTTCCCCGGAGGTTTTTTACGAATATCAGGAATTGACGGCTCGATATTCTGGCGCTTTGGCTTTCCTGCAAACTCAGCACCACAGCGCAACTGCGATGGTTGCCAACAGCGACAATGAAATGCTAAAAAATATCTACTTGCGGGCGATCGCCCAAAAAGAGTTACGCTTAGGTGTTGGGTTTTCGCATTTGAGGCGATCCTCTTCGAGGGCTTCGCTAACGGGAAATCCCGCAGTCACCGCAACTCCCACAAAAGAAGGTTATTTACTATCAGGCCAAGTTCCTTGGATCACAGGTTTTGGCTTGTTTCAAAAGTTTATTGTAGCTGCTGTACTTCCCGACAATCGCGCAGTTTTTGGTTTGTTGCCTTTTGCCAATACCGAACGCGAATCTGGTACAATAGCAGTCAGCGAAATCATGCAGTTAATCGCCATGAACTCGACTAATACTGTGACAGCAACTCTCGATAATTGGTGGCTGCACGAATCGGAAATAATTTCAGTTAAACCTGTCGGCTGGATTGCGGAAAATGATAGCAAAAATATTCTGAATTTTTTGCCTGGTACTTTCGGCTGTATTCGATCGGGATTGGATGTAATTGCAGCAACCGCGACAGCTAAAAATTCGCCTTCAATGGCGGCGGTTTGCCAAAAATTAGAGCAAAAGCTCGATCGGCTCAAACACAATTTCCAACAATCTCAACACAGCTCAAAAGCAGAACAATTAGCGCTCCGAGCCGAAGCCATCGACTTAGCGGTGCGCTGCGGGCACGCTGCGGTTACAGTTTCCGGCGGTGCGGCTAACGGTACGCTGCACCCGGCCGGGAGAGTTTATCGAGAAGCTATGGTGTATACTGTTTCCGGGCAAACCAAGGACGTAATGGAAGCTACAATCAGTCGATTCGGCTTGTAGTGCGGACTTCAGTCCGTTCCATGTCACCAACTCCAACACACACGCGCGAACCATTTTTATGATGATAATCGATCGGACACAGTCTTACTCTTGAGTCCCTCACTACTGCAGACGAAAGCTTCTATAGTCGCGCTTTCAACCGCCGAATCTTCTTCATTTTTGCCGATGACAAACAACTTCAACTCAAACAATTTAAAAACGATCGCCTACAGACAAATTATAGACTTAACCCACGCAATTCATCCAAATATTCCCATCTGGCCCGGAGATCCGGCGCTCGAATTTGAAACCGTATCTCAAATAGAAAAACACGGCTATTTCCTGCGAAAATTCTCAATGGGAGAACACAGCGGCACTCACATCAACGCACCCAACAGCTTCGATCCAGCCGGCGCGAGTGTTGACAGTTATCCGCCGCAGTCGCTAATTTCGCCCGCAATCGCGATCGACATCCGCGAGCAAAGTCTTGCCAATCCAGACTACACCTTAACTGTAGATGATATATTAAATTGGGAACAAAAGCACCAATTTATCCAACCAGAAAATCTCGTTTTATTGTATACTGGCTGGCAAGAAAAATGGCATGACGAACAAGCATTTTTTAATGCCGACGAGCGCGGAATTTGCCACTTTCCCGGATTTAGCAAAGCAGCAACTCAATTTTTGCTAGAAGAACGTTCGATTGCCGGAATTGGCACCGACACCCACGGAGTCGATCCAGGACAAGATGCAAGTTTTGCCGTCAACAAAATGGTATTGGCAAAGCAGCGAACAGTGCTGGAAAATCTGGCAAATCTCCACTTGTTACCTGCCGCTGACATCACTTTGGTTGTCGGAATATTACGCCTTTTGGGAGGTTCCGGATCGCCTGTGTCGGTGTTAGCTTTGGTGGCTTGATGCGGTAAAATAAGATTGACAGAAGTAAAGTAAAAATCATAAGATTAATGACAGAACTGCCAAAGGATCTCAACGAGGCGATCGCCCAATCCCGCATTGCAACAGCCGCCGCCCTCTCGGACGGTCAAAATCTCCTGCAAGTTGAATTAGTATTTCCAGAAATCGCACTGCAAGCACAGTCTATCACCCAACAATTTCTCCCAGAATTTGCAGAAAAATACTCGGGTATGAAAGTCTTTTTTCCCGATACCGGTGCGGCAGCCCTCGCCCGCCGCGACTGGGGAGAAACACCGTTTAAAGTCACAGATTTGGGCAGCAGCCGCACCCCTGTCGAAGAAAAAATAGCACCGGAAGACGAACTGTTTTTGCTCGTCAATCCAGCCGCCGTAGAAGTGGCGCAAGTTGAAAAACTCTACATAGCAGCCGCAGGTCGCCCTGTAATTCTACTAAACCCGCGGCTCGAAGATGTTGCTACTATAGGTATAGGCTATGCAGGCCGTCAATTGCGCGATCGCTTCCTCAGCAAAATCGAATCCTGCTACTACATCAGACCTCTAGAAAGTGCGGCTTTATTCCGCTGCTACCCCCAACCCTGGCAAGTTTTGCTGGAAACCAACGACGAATACAAACTAATTTCTGAAACCGCTCAAAAACCCGTCGGAGAAGATTTAGAGCGGATTTTAACCAAAGCTTTGGGAACCGCCGCTCCCGACTCCAACGCACCTGCAAAACCGCTAAAAAAGAAAGGTTTTTTGGCAGAACTCCAGACTTTCCTCAAAGCTTTGACTCAGTGACAGCAGTTAAAGCTCGATCGTATTTTCGGGTGTGCCGCGTCGATTGGGCGATTAATTTCGGTCAATTTGAGATTTACTCCACAGTAAGCTGTGGCGGCATTTAAACTGTATGCCAAAAAACAATAAAAATCTTGTGGGGTGGACACGCGAGCGGGCCTTGAACATACAATGTTTATTGGCGCGACAGCTTATTGTCGGAGGCATCAGCAGCGGATTATTTTCGACTGAACCGACCAATCGCGCTGTGCACCTTAAGTAAGTCGCCCTAAATATTATTTATCGTTGGGCTCCCCCAGGAGGCAGTTCCGCTTAACGCAGGAGGGATTCGGGAAAGCGTGTGATACCAAAAATCCGAATTTGCCACCCCCTTTATCTTCTGACTCTTCTTTTTCCTCTTCTATAAGCGATAATAGCGCTGACGCGCCGCTTCGCGTACTGCTTCTTCGCGGTTTCATTATAAAGCGGGTATCTTACCTGGATTTAGTATGATTTACATTTCATTACATAGTGCTGTTTATTTGCCCCTTTCTAAGGGCACCGTCAAATAACTGTTGAGTAAATCTCAAATTGAAAATCTCAAATTGAAAATCGACTGACTCACTAACAGCAGTTGCAGACACACAATTAACAGCTTGCCAGTGTTGCTATCTGTAGCAATGGAAACAGATATTGTGAAGATTCACTGAATTGGTTATAGAAAGCAGTATAATGGGTCTCACCCCTCCTCCCGAAAAAACAGAGGAAATATCAGCAAAATCACATGATATAAGCAAGTAATTAAGGTTTTGAGTCAGGGAAGCGGATAAACACAGTGGAGTACCGACGCATTGTTATCGGGGACGTACACGGGCATTACGACGGCTTAATGCTCTTGCTAGAGGCACTTGCCCCGAGCTCGAAGGATCGCGTCTATTTTTTAGGAGATTTAATCGATCGCGGGCCCAAAAGCGCTCAGGTATTAGATTTTGTCCAGCACAGCCCCTACCAAACACTGCTGGGAAATCACGAACAACTGATGCTGGAGGCTTTGTCGGGACGGCATCCAGATATGCGGGCGTGGCAATGTTGGCTCTACAGCGGGGGCGATGCGACAGTCGCCAGCTACAGAGATACTGGGATGATGCCTTACAAACACTTGGATTGGCTGCGATCGCTCCCTACCTATATTGACTTGGGCGATATCTGGCTGGTACACGCGGGCGTGCATCCGGCAATGTCAATTAGCGAACAGTCTAGCGAACAACTGTGCTGGATTCGCAAAGAATTTCACACGATATCGAAACCGTATTTTCCCAATAAATTAATTATCACCGGTCACACAATCACCTTTACCTTTGAGGGCGTCAGACCAGGGGAATTAGTCAGGGGCCAAGGGTGGTTGGATATTGACACAGGTGCTTATCATCCCAAAAGTGGCTGGCTGACTGGATTTGACCTCAGCTACCGCAGAGTTTATCAAGTAAATGTGTTTAACAGTCAAGTCCGAATTTTGCCGCTTGATGAAGTTGTCAGACAATTGTATCCGCAGATTGCACTCCCAAAAAATTGGCTCTTTCCTGTTGTTCAACAGCAGGGTTAATTGAATTTTTAGTTGTAGGGTGCGTTAGTTTGAGTTCGATCGACAAAATCGAAATTCACTTATTTCTAACGCACTATACTACATAGATTTATTTGTTAACGAACCGCGAAGACGCCAAGATCGCGAATTAAGAAAAGAGTAGAGAAGATCTCGCCTTTGACAGTTTTAGAATTGCTAGGACGATCGCAAAAATCGGCGAATTTCCAGCTTGTAATCCGCATTGTTCAAGCCTTCACCGCTAGCCAGATCCGGATCGATCGCCTGAGAAATAGCGGCAATCCGATCGCTAGTAGCCGGGTGAGTGCTTAAAATATTCGGCGGCGAAGGTTGATTCAACAACTTTTTCATGAAATCAACCATCCCAGATTGAGCGTAGCCCGATCGCCCCATAGTTTCCAGTCCCAACCCATCTGCTTCGTACTCAGCTTGGCGGCTGTGGGGGCGACGCAAAGCCAACTCCACTCCAAGCTGCACCGCCCGAGATCGATCGAGTCCTGTCGCCGAAGCTACACCAGAGGCGATCGCCATTTGACGCATTTGTTTAATCGAGTGGCGAGCACTAATATGCCCGATTTCGTGGGCGATGACGCTGGCTAATTCGGCTTCATTATCCGCCGCCGCCATCAAACCCTTATTCACGTACACAAAACCGCCCATAGTCGCAAAAGCGTTAATCTTGTCATCGTCAATCACCTGAAATGTATAAGGAATGTTCGGGCGAGTGCTTTGCTCTGCCAGCCGCTGACCGATGCGATTGATATATACTCTAGCAGCGCGATCGCCGTAAATTTTCACTTCCGAGCTCGCCAACTGCTGGTTGATTTGTTTGCCAACCATCACCTCCTGGCGATCGGACATATTTGACAATTGAATAATTTGAATCCCCCGAAAAATCAGTTCCGGCAAAGAAAACGCCTGTGTCGGTTCCGGAGAAACCACCCAGATGCCCGCAGTCACAATCAGCGACAGAAACAGATAAATTCCCCGGCCACAAGTATGCCGGCAAGTCAACCAAAAACTTTTGAACATGATTGATAAGTGTTAAAGGAAGGAAGATGGAAGATGGAAGATGGAAGATGGAAGATGGAAGATGGAAGATGGAAGATGGCTATAAGGGCGAAGCTGAGCGGGTGAAAAGAAGGAAGATGGAGATAAGACGGCGGTTGAAACCGGATTTACAACAACAAAGTCCCTCTCTAAGAGACTGAAGAAAATAATGTAATTTCAACCGTCCGTTCTTCAACCTGCGGAGGCAGGTGAGTGTTTGTAG
>NZ_JADEWV010000134.1 GCF_015207455.1 Microcoleus sp. LEGE 07076 | reverse complement strand
TCCCAATATAAATTAGGGCTCCAGAATTATCATCTGGAACCCTAGATTTATTAAGCTTTTTTAGTAGTGGGCAGGGAGAGAATCGAACTCTCATACCTTTCGGTGTCAGATTTTGAGTCTGATGCGTCTACCAATTTCGCCACCCGCCCTTTTTATTGGTCTCACGATCATAGCACGCCGATCGATTTTTGTCAAGCAAAGATTCATAATCTTTTGAACTTGCCCAGCGATCGATCTCTCTGGCGCGCAATACTGGTACAGGATGGGACAACTGAGACGTTTGAGCTTGTTTGAGCATTTCCCCCAATTCCGTGCTGCTGAGGTCGTCGTAGGCTCGCGCTTGGGCCAAAAACGCATCGACATTCAGTTTCGGTGCTAGCGTCGGCGAACCTCCCGCCAGTTTCATCAACACAGATGCTACCACTTTTGGGTCTTGGGTGGCGAGCAAGGCGGCGCGATCGCACGTAAATTCTGCACACCGCAACCATTCCAACATTTGCACCTGCAAGCCCTGGGCGAGTACGGTTCCCAGAGGCGAAATTTGACCGGCGGCCAATACAATTAAATTAGCCAGAGTCAGGTAAACTCCGTGTTCGCACTTCAAATGCCCCAACTCGTGAGCAATTACTGCTTTCACTTCTTCGTCGGTGAGCAAATCAATCAGCGAAGTGTGCATCACCACAAACGGCTGCTTTCCGCGCATGGCAAAGGTGTAAGCATTCGGCATCGGATGCTGGCGGACATAAAGCTGCGGTACTTCCAAATCCAGAGTTTTGCACGCATCCACCAGCAATTGATACAAATCTGGCAATTGATTTTCGCTGACTTGGACGCTGGAAGCGAGATTTTCGAGCATGAAAAACTGTTCGCCGAGTTGTCCCAGCAACTGCCGCACCATCAAATCTAGTCCGGGCAGTTGTTTGAGAGAGTTGGTGGCTTCCAAGTCTAGCGGGTGGCGAAACTGGTCTGCTTTTAAACCGATGAGCGGGATGTTTAACATTTTAGTTATTAGTCAGTTGGGAATTGGCAGTGGTTATTTGTTATTTGTTATTTGTTATTTGTTATTTATTATTTGTTATTTATTAGTTCTCATAACTAATAAATAATAAATCTTCGACCCTTCGACTACGCGAGCGGGCATCGCAAATAACCGACAACCAATAACAAATAACCACTAACTACTAACTAACAGTTTAAACTCGATCGCCCGGGATTGACAGGAACATGAACATTAGCAGCGTCTGTCCCCTCTTTGACACGCCGCAAGTTAGCTCCCAATTTTTGCAGCTTCACCTCTAACTGCTCGTAGCCGCGGTCTAAATGCTGCAAGCTGCTGATTGTGGTGACACCATCTGCCGCCAGTCCTGCTAGCACCAAAGCTGCCGAAGCCCGCAAATCTGTGGCTATTACCGGCGCTCCCGACAGCCTCGATACTCCGCGCACCACGGCGACATTGCCTTTAACTCGAATGTCGGCACCCATGCGGTTGAGTTCTGCTACGTGGCGCAAGCGGTTCTCAAACACTGTTTCCTTGATGATGCTGTCTCCTTCGCTCAGCGTCAGCAAAGCCATAAACTGAGCTTGCATATCTGTGGGGAAACCCGGGTAAGGCAAAGTTTCGATGTCTGTGGCGCAGTGAGTTTGACCGGGAACTATTCGCAAAATGTCGGGGGATTCTGCAATAATTTTCGCCCCGATTGTCTGCAATTTGGCAATGACTGCGGTCAGGTGGTCGGGAATGACGGGGGACAAACTAAGTTCTGAGTTGGTGATGGCTCCTGCTATTAAAAATGTTCCGGCTTCGATGCGATCGGGAATAATGGAATAGTCTACCGCGTGCAGTCTCGGAACTCCCGAAATGACGATCGTATTTGTGCCGGCACCTTGAATTTTGGCTCCCATCGCGCGGCAGAAATTCGCCAAATCGATGACTTCGGGCTCTTGAGCGGCATTTTCTATTACGGTTTCCCCTTCGGCCAGAGTCGCCGCCATCATCAAAGTTTCGGTTGCGCCGACGCTGGGGTAGTCCAAATAAATTTTGGCTCCTTTGAGGCGGCGGTTGGGCCCTTTGACGTAAGCGTGAACAGTACCGTGGTCGATGTGGACTTCAGCGCCGAGGGCTTGCAGGCCGCGGACGTGGAGCTCGACGGGCCGCGCGCCGATGGCGCACCCACCGGGTAAAGGCACTTTGGCAAATCCCAAACGCGCTAGCAGCGGCCCGATAATGAAAAAGCTCGCCCGCAATTGGCTGACTAATTCGTAGGGGGCTTGAGCGTCTATGAGGTGGCTGGCGTTGATGTCTAAAACGCCCGCATTTTGCTCTAATTTGACTCCTACAGCCGAGAGAATTTGCCCCATGCGGGCGACATCGGCGAGACCGGGAACGTTGCGGAGGCGACAATCGTCGGGACACAGCAGGGCTCCGGCCATCACGACTAAGGCTGAGTTTTTGGCACCGCTGATTTTGACGTGTCCTTTCAGGGGCTGGCGACCCCAAATTTGTAATACTTCTTGGTCGCTTTCGGGTGAAGCTGACGGATTAGACGAGTTCTGAGCTGGTGTAATGGGTTTGCCCTCCATATGCGTTTCGTTACTTTATACATTATTAATTTTGGTTCGATTTTACCGGAAAGTTTTTATATGTCTAGGGGGTATGTTAGAAATTTCAGGGGTTATTTTTGCTGGCATTCTTTATGGGTGAGGATTTCAGGTACGATGGCACAAATAATCTCGATCGTACCTAATTTAGTTATCGGTATCAAAATTTACTATTTTTGGCTGTCGGTCACAGCAGGGATGCGGCACTGTTGTCTAACAGCTTTTTAAGCCCAGACTTGGGCGCGCCGGGCCAGAAACCGGGAAAAGACGGAGGAAAATAGGCGCGCTGTCACCGCCGGCAAAGGTAAAAAACCCGGTTTCTTTGTCGGGAGTGCGTCCTGCTGGAGTGAGGTACAACCAGACTGAGGTTGTTGACAGAAGTGTAATCTACCTGTTCGATCGACTATGCTGGAAAGTTCACATATTGTCGATCGGCCCAATGCCTGTGTTAACCTGTGACTACAACCTAGAGCCAAAGCTAGTCCTAGCAAATGGTTCACATTAAGCGGATCGAACTAACTAACTTTAAATCTTTTGGCGGCACAACGTCCATTCCCGTGCTGCCCGGTTTCACTGTGGTTTCCGGGCCCAACGGTTCTGGGAAGTCCAACATCCTCGATGCTTTGCTGTTTTGTCTGGGACTTTCGACTTCTAAGGGAATGCGGGCCGAACGTTTGCCGGATTTGGTGAACAGCGCCCAAAATAAACGGGGTACGATTGAAGCTAGCGTGACTGCGACTTTTGCGCTGGAAGATGTGGGCGATGAATGGTTCGCCCGGGATGAAGATGAGGACGAAAATGCAGCCGATGATTTGTCGGTTGAAGCAGAAGAAGTCGAAATTGAAATCTCAGCAAATCGAGATAACAACGGACAATTTTCTGCTGCTAGTCCAGAATCGCCCGAGTTGAATGTTGCAGAAGTTGCAGAAATTCGAGATAACAACGGACAATCCTCTGCTGCTAATCCCCAATCCTCCGATGATTTATCGGTTGAAGAAGTCGAAGAGATAAAAATAGCGACCAATCAAGACAACAACGGACAACTCCTCTCTACAAATCCCAAATCCAAAATCCAAAATCCCAAATCGGATGAGTGGAGTGTGACGCGCAAACTGCGAGTAACTCGCCAAGGTACTTACACTTCAACTTATTACATTAATGGCGCACCTTGCACGCTGACTCAACTGCACGAACAACTCAACCGCTTGCGAATTTATCCTGAAGGCTATAACGTCGTTTTGCAAGGAGATGTTACTAGCATTATTTCGATGAATTCCAAGGAACGCCGAGAAATTATTGACGAACTGGCAGGAGTGGCTCAGTTCGATCGCAAAATCTCGTTGGCGAAGCAGAAGTTGGATGAAGTTAAGGAGGTGGAAGAACGCAGCCAAATTGTGGAAAAAGAGCTGATTTCTCAGCGCGAGAGACTCGCTTCCGACCGCACAAAAGCGGAAAAATATCAAAAGTTGCGGGCGGAATTTCAAGAAAAGTCGCAGTGGGAAATTGTGCTGAAATTCCAACAGTTGCAAAAGCAAGAATGGAAGCTGCGGGAACAAATCGAATCGGGCGATCGCAGTGTAGCTTCTCTCACCGAACAAGTGCAAGGAATTAGCACCCAAATTCAAGAATCAACCGTCGCACTCGATGCGCTGAACGCGCGGGTGAAAGCTTTGGGAGAGTCGGAATTGTTGGCTTTGCAAGCGACGATTGCGACTCAAGAAGCTCAACGGCGACAATTGCAAAACCGCCAGCAGGATTTGCAAACAACTGCTGGGCAAATGGCGGCTAATATAGCACAAACTGAGGAAGAAGTTCGACAATTCAGGCAAAGTTTGGAACAAATTGAGATTGAAATATCTTATGTTAAGTCTCAGGAGGAGAGTTTTCAGGAACAGCGGGACGCAGCCAAGCAAAGTTTAGATGAAAGTCGGGAAGTTGCAAATGCGATCGCCTCTAGTGCAGAAGCTTGGGTGCAGCAACAAACGGAACTGCACCGCCAAATCGAAATAATTCAACAAACTTTGGAACCGCAGCGTACAGAGCAAGCTACTATCGGAGAAAGAGCCGATCGCCTGCAAAGTCAAATTCAAGAACAAAACCAATCGCTGCAAGTATTGGAACAGGAAATTGTCGCCAAAAAAGAGCAGCAGTCTCGCCTTGTGGAAACCAAAGGCGTGACATCATTGCAAGTAGAAACGCTGAATCAGATTTTGGTGGAAGCCGAACAAGAATTGCAACTGCAACAGGAAACTCAAACTCGTTTGCTGGAAGAACAACGGGAAAGACAGCGCAAATTAGACAAGCTAGAAGTGCAGTTTCAAGCGCTGCAAGAAGCGACAGGCACGTTTACTGCAAAAATTGTCGCGCAAAGCGGAATTGGCGGAGTTTGCGGCTTGGTGGCTCAACTGGGCAGGGTGGAGCCGCGCTTTCAGTTGGCGCTGGAAATTGCGGCGGGCGGGCGCATGGGAAATATGGTGGTGGAAAATGACAGTGTGGGGGCTGCTGCGATCGAATTGTTGAAGCAAAAACGGGCGGGAAGGATGACGTTTTTGCCTTTGAATAAGATTCGAGGCGGCAGGTTTTCGGTGAATGAAAATTTGCGCCGGGCGGCGGGGTTTGTGGATGCGGCGGTGAATTTGATTGATTGCGATTCGCGCTATCTAGAAATTTTTGCTTACGTTTTTGGCAGTACGGTTGTGTTTACCAATCTGGGCGACGCGCGCCGCTATTTGGGACAGTACCGGATTGTGACTTTGGAAGGGGAAATTTTGGAAACTAGCGGGGCGATGACTGGGGGAAGTTCTACTAATAGGTCTACTTTGCATTTTGGTACGGTAGATGCTAGTGAGGCGGCGGATGAAGCTAGGACGATCGCTTCTTTGCAAGAACGTCTTGAGGAAATTGAGCGGATTTTGGAACGGTGCAAAATTGCGATCGACCGCGCTGCTGTTGCTGTCAAAACTCGCAGTCAAGAGTTGATGGAGGCGAAACAGAGTTGGCGCGAAAATCAGTTGCGCTTGGAACAGTTGGATGCAGAAATTAAGAAGCTACAAGCGCAGCAGGAACAAGTGCGATCGCAAATTGCCAAAAATACTCAGGAATTAATTGATTCGCAGTCGAGATTGCAGTTGCTGGAGGGAGAATTGCCGACGCAAGAAACTCAATTGCAGCAGTACCGCCAAACTTTGGCGCAGTTGGAAGAGTCCAACAGTCACAGCGAATGGCAGCAAATGCAGTCGGGTTTGCGCGCGCAAGAAGCCGAACTGCAAGAGCGAGAATTGGCTCTGAGAAACGCCCAGCAGCGCCAAGGAGACTTGCAAAATCAATTCGGGCGTTTGGAAGAGAAAATTAAGGAAGGTGGCGAGAAATTGCAGGAATGGCAAGTGCAGCAAAATGCGGGGGCGGGTGCGATCGCTGGCATTGTTTCGCAGCAGTTGGAACTCGATGGCCAAATTGCCGAAGCTAAGGCGGCTTTGGCCCAAATTGAGGAAAAGTTGGGGGTGGAGAAGGGCGATCGCGATCGGGCGGAATCTCAACTGCGAGAACAGCATTTAGCCAAACAGCAGTTGCAGTGGCAGTTGCAAAAACTGCACGAAACACAGCAAGAACGCCGGGAACAATTGGCCGCAGTCCGCACTCTATTGGAAACGCAGCGGGCGGAAATGCCCGATCCCGTGCCGTCGATTCCCGAAAATGTGGCTCAAGCTAATTTGACGGAATTGCAGCAGGAAGTAAAGGCGATCGCCAAACGCATTCAAGCCCTAGAACCGGTGAATATGTTAGCCCTCTCAGAGTACAACCGCACTCAAGAACGCCTGGAAGAATTGAGTCAAAAGCTGACAACCTTAGCCGGAGAACGCACTGAACTTTTGCTGAGAATCGAAAACTTTACCACCCTGAGGCGGCGCGCTTTTAAAGAAGCTTTTGATGCTGTTAACGAAAACTTCCAGACGATTTTTGCGGAACTTTCTGAAGGGGACGGGTATCTTCAGCTAGATGACCAGGAAGACCCCTTCAGCAGCGGTTTGAATTTGGTCGCTCACCCGAAGGGGAAACCCGTACAGCGGCTGGCTTCTATGTCTGGAGGCGAAAAGTCGCTGACGGCGCTGAGTTTTATTTTTGCGCTACAACGCTACCGCCCGTCTACGTTCTACGCTTTTGATGAGGTGGATATGTTTCTGGATGGGGCAAATGTGGAGCGATTAGCTAGAATGATAAAACGACAGTCTGAACAAGCCCAGTTTATTGTTGTGAGTTTGCGGCGACCTATGATTCAATCGGCTCAGCGTACAATTGGCGTGACTCAAGCGCGGGGAGCTTATACTCAAGTCATCGGACTGAAGTTGTAGTCCCGGAGTCTGTGTTAACGATCGTGTTGAGTGATATATGTACTTATTGACACTCCTCGACCTGAAGGTAGGAGGATTCTTGGCTCACCGAGACCACTTAAACTAGATTCCTTGAAGTCTCTAGCCCAGAGGTGGGACTCTCCCCAAGCGTTAATTCGGGTATGCCCTACCCTATTTGCTTTGAGGCAAGTCCTGTTTCAGTTTGAAGCAAATGCGCTTCAAATGCTGTTTGTCTAGCTCCTCTGAATCTTTTACCTACTGCGAGGTGGAGTAAGCGAAAAATGCAGTAGAACCGCTTAGATTCAATTTTCAAGGTTCAGCGCTTTGTCTTTTGACAGCTAGGTTTTTAGAGTGGTTGATTACCTGTCCACTACTACAAGCATACAGCAAAGCCGTGCTAGAAGCACGGGGGTTTTAGGCCCATTTTTATGATAAATCAGGACTAAAGTTATAATGACATCCGAACAAATCTGCCAACGCTCCGATCTTCTAGGCACTCAGGTCATCACCCGCGACAGAGGCAAACGCTTGGGTGTAGTCAGTCAATTGTGGGTGGACATCGATCGGCGAGAGGTTGTGGCGATCGGTCTGCGCGATAATATATTCGCGGTCGCTGGAATGCCGAGGTTTATGTTCCTCAGCAATGTCAGCGAAATCGGCGACGTGCTGTTGGTCGAAGATGAAAGCGCGATCGAAGATGATGTTGATGTTGAAGTCTACAGCATTTTGATTAACAGCGAAGTTATTACCGAAACCGGCGAACTTTTGGGTAGGGTGCGAGGCTTTAGATTCGACCCCGAAGACGGTAAGTTAGTTTCTATCATCATCGCTTCCCTGGGAATCCCCCAAATCCCCGACCAAGTTCTCAGCACCTACGAATTGGGAATTGAGGAAGTTGTCAGCAGCGGCCCGAACCGCTTGATTGTATTTGAAGGTTCCGAGGAAAGGCTCAGGCAGCTTAGCGTCGGTTTGCTCGAACGAGTCGGTTTGGGCCAAGCACCCTGGGAACGCGAAGAGGACGACCCAGGCTATTATCCCAAACCCGTTGCTACCGAATATCAATTGGGCCCCGGTGTGCGGATACCTGCACCGGAAATGCGTAGCCGAGTAGCAGCGCCTGCGGTAGAGGAAGTTCCTTGGGACGAGGATTCGCAGTGGAACCGGCCACCGGTGCGGCAGCAGATGCGCGCAGTGCAGCCCGAGCCGACGATCGACGATTATGATGATTACGAAGAGGATAATTGGGGAGGCTCGGACGATTACGACGACGAGGAGTACGAAGAGAAGCCCTACACTCGCCCTGAAATTTCTCGCTCGAAGCAATCAGTTGAGTACGAGTACGAGGATGATGTGGAGGCGGATGCTTGGGCTGACGATGAAGCACCCAAGCCTTACAATGCTCCTCGGGTGAATATCCCCGAGAAGACGAGGACTCCTGAGTACGAGGAGGAAGCGAATTATTAGGAATTAATCAATTAGCTCAAACCAATATTTTGCACTCTTTTTAAGAACGGGCTAGAAGCCCGTTCCACAATCTAGAAGCCCGTTCCACAATCAAGTTTACTTTTTGTGGAACGGGCTTCTAGCACGTTGCTGATATTGGTGGAAAATGCGAGTTTAAACTGAGCTGTTGCACCATTTTCCCTAAGCTTTTTATGGGCGGGTTCTCGTGCCCACCCACAAGAAAATGCACTTTTTGTGGAACGAGCTTCTAGCCCGTTGCTGATATTGGTGGAAAATGTGAGTTTAAACCAATATTTTCTAGGTACGGCTTTTACGGATAATATTTAATTATCCCAAACAATCTAGTGGGGTAGGTTGGGGGATCGGGTAAAGGCGCTCAATCTCATTACATTAAATCCACAAACTAGATAATAATTGCATGGCAGTTTACTATACTTTTGCTGACATTTCATATTATGTTAAAAATCGAAAAACATTTTGCTAAAACTGTTGCTTTCAGATTAATAACTTATCTAATTTTTCCATTTTTTTTGTCCACCACTACGGCTGAAATTGTCTTGCGAGTTGCCGGATACAAACCCTGGCAAATAGAAAATGTCGATGTAGCAGTCGAACCCAAAGGTAACTTTTTCACCAAAGACTCGGAACTCGGATACAAACATTTGCCGGGAAAATTCAAAGTTACACTAAACGGCAACTACTCGTTTAATGCCACTCACCTCAACAATAGCTTAAGAATCACACATCCGCTCAACACTTACAACAAATCGTCAACCAAGCCAGAAATTTGGATATTTGGCTGTTCTTTTACTTACGGTTGGTCATTGAATGATAGCGAAACTTATGCGTGGTTGCTGCAACAAAAGTTGCCCGCCTATGAAATAGTGAATTTTGGCGTTAATGGCTACGGCACGCTGCACTCGTTTATTCAATTCAAAGCAGCTCTCAAACAACGAAAAAAACCAAAAATCGCCGTGATAGCCTATGCTAAATTTCACGACCGCCGCAATACTTTATTGAGGGCGAGAAGCAAGCAAATGAGTGCTTGGAATAAACTCGGCATTCTGTTGCAGCCAGATGCTAGGCTGAATGGAAACAATAATTTTACCTACAGCATGACCAAACTTGAATATCACGAGTGGCCGCTGATGCGGGTTTCGGCATTGGTAAATTTGCTGGAGGTTAATTACAATCAATTTGAGGAGGAATTGTACCAAAGTCACGAGGTTTCTAAGGCAGTTATTGCAGAGTTTAACCGTGTTGCTGAGGCTAATAACGTTAAGTTGGTTGTGGCGGGAATTAATGCGGGTTCTGCTAAAATGTTGGAGGAGTTAAGTCGGGAGGGAATTGCGACAGTAGATATTTCGGTTGATTTGAAAGTACCGGGAAATAATAATTTGCCTCACGATATTCATCCAAGTGCGGTGGCGAACCGACAATATGCGGAAAAGTTGGATAATTTTTTGCAGGGTACTGTTTTAAAGTGAGTTAATGAACCGCGAAGGCGCAAAGGAAGAAAGAGGAAGTTGAGGAGTTATTTGGGGTTGTTAGACTGATGGCATTATTTGATTTAAAATTGCGTCGCAAGTTTCTGATTGATGGAGTTTTTCTGTTTTTAGTTGTTTTTTTAACAGTTGGAGTAACGTCAATTTATGTATCTAGTGAACGTACTTTTTATTGGTGGGATTATGCGGGATACAATACCGCTACAGTTAATACGGCTAATTTGTTTCGAGAGTCGCCACAGAAAGCGTGGGCTGGAGTTATAGAATCGCTGGCTAAGGAAAAAAATCTGTTAATTTCTCTGCCGTTAGTGCCGTTTATTTTGTTATTTGGTGACTCTCGGTTGAGTTACATTCTCAGCATTTCGCTGATTTATGTGCTGCCTTTTCGCTTGTTGTTGGGGGCAATTTCGGCACAGTTAATTCCTGTTTATCCGCGTCGGGTTTTTGGGTCAACTGTATTGCTGAGTTTATTGATTCCGATGAGTTGGATTCCGACTTTGCGGGGATATTTGGATACTGGTGGCTGTGTGTTTGTCGGGTTGGCGATTTGGGTTTATTTGCAGGATGTTCGACTAAAATCTTGGTGGAAAGTTCCGTTAATTGGGGTTTTTCTGGCGACGGCTATTTTGTTTCGCCGACATTTTGCTTATAGTGCGATCGCATTTTTGGGTGCAGCTAGTTTACAGGCTTTTTTCGAGCTTTTTGTACTAAAAAACCGCAAGCAAACGGCGCTCAAATATAAATTATTGTTGGAATCTGGCATTAAATTGGGATTGATAGCTGCGACTATTTTGACTTTTTTAATGTTGGTAGCGGGAGATTTTACTCGCAGTGCTCTGACAGTTAATTATGGTAATTTATATGTGGCTTGGAGTTTGCCGGTTAATGATATTTTAATTCGTTATGCGTCTTTTTACGGTTTGGGAACTTGGCTGCTGGTACTGATTGGTTTGGCGGCGGGGATTCTGAGGCGGATTCTGGTACCTGGGGCGGCTGTTTTTGTTTGTTTGTTTGGGGTTTTTTCGCTGGTTGAATGGCTGTTGGTGTTGCGTTACGGCTACTTGCACTATACAATTCATGTGACACCGATCGCAGTTTTGGGATTGTCGGCGTTTTTCTGGACAATTTGGCTGACTCTCAAGGGAAATGTCCGGTATTTGATGCTGGGCGCTGCCGGTTTTTACCTGATTGTGAATGCTGCTGTCGGGTTAATTCCTGTCAAGGTAGATTTGTCTAGACTGTTTGTGAGTAATTTTGGGCCGTTAGTGCGATCGGATTACGGGGAAGTTGTAAAATTAGTAGAGTTTCTGCGAAAATTAGCACCGGATGAAGAACCAATTTATATTGCAGGTGCTTCTAACAGTTTTAATGCTAATATTCTCAGACAAGCTAATCGCCAATTAAACCCGCCGCAGGGTTGGTGGAAGTTAAATACTATCGGGAGGCCGCAAATTGATTCGCGCGATAGTTACCCGCTACCGGAGTTGTTGCAAGCGCAATATGCGGTGGTTGCTACGCCTTTTCAGCAGGTGTTACCGACAGACGAACAAGTTTTGCGATCGCACGAACAAGATGTTGTTAAAGTTGTGTGGGATGCTTTTACTCAAAATTGGGAGATTTCCCGCGATTTCCAATTGCTACCAGAACAGTTTAAGTTAGAAAGCGGCGTGACTGTTAGGGTTTATCAAAGAATTCGTCCGACGGATCCAGCCACAGCAGTTCGCACTTTATACGCGATGCAGCAACAAATAGTCGATCGACCGGGCGGGCAGTTAGATTGGATTAGTTTGCGCCAGTCAATTTACACAAGTGCCAATTATTCAGTCAGTCGAGAATCGAACAACCTATATAAAATTGTAACTCATTCTATTAAAAATAGCCACAAACTCGATACATCTTTTCTGTATTTAGGTGCAATCTCGGACAAAGCGCAAGTTACGGGAAAACTGACTTTAGCTAACAAGCAATGCCCGGGAGTTGCCCTGGGCTTGACTTTGTGGGATAAACAAGGTAACTTGATAAATTCTGCCCAGATGGAGTATGATCGCAAAAGTGCGATCAATTTAAATCTATCTGTTGGCGGTAAAAATACAACTTATTTGATGCTTGAAGTATTGAGTAGCGACAAACAGGAATTAACAAATCAATGCCAACTAGAAATTAACAATTTATCTGTAGGCAGCAAGCCTAAATAATATCATCTTCCTTGGCTAAAAATGCAATTCCTGCTTAATCGATCGAGAGAGTGCTAAAATCCGAACGGTCGCACCTAATATCTGCTAAAAAAATCAACTATTAATGCAGAATAATCACAAATCCCACAGGTATTTTAATCTATCTCTCTATACTTTTGTCATCATCGGTTCCCTGATGGCAACTGGCTACATTTTCCCCATTGGCGGCAATTTTCCCGAAGTGCCACCAATTCAATTTATGTTAAATCCTGAAGTATACAAAAACGACTATTACGTTCAGGAAATGGTTAAGTTTAATCCCCGATACTACTATTATTATATCATCTATTTGCTAGCCAATTTCGGAACAAGCATTCCCCTAGCACATTTTATTTATCAATTCCTCGCCTTCGGTTCATTTATCCTAGCCTGCTACGCAATTATCAAGATTTATACTGATTCTAAACTGCCCGCAGCAGCGATGGCTTTTTTATGTACAGCCGCTTCATTTACAGATGTTGGCAACACGCTGATATTTTCCACCAAATCTGTACCCAGTACCTTCGCTATGGCCTTCGCAATTTGGGGAATTTACTTTAGTTTGCGTCAAAAATGGTTGACAGGATATTTCTTTTTTGGATTAGCTTGTCTGCTGCAATTTTTAGTTGGTTTGTTGCCGGGATTGATGATGGTTCCCATTTTAGCGATTGAATCTGCAAGACGGCGAAAGTTCAAAACGTTGATTTTGTCGATCGCACTTTTAGCCACAATGGCAAGTATAGTATACGTACCCATGTTATTGACAGGTACCACCAACACTCACGCCATCGACAATGCCGAGTTTGTCTTCATTCACGCCAAAGTCCGCAATCCCCACCACATCCTCCCGTCTAATTGGGATGTTGGGAATTGGTTCAACTTTATCTGTTTTATGCTTGGCGGCTTGCTGTGCATCAAAAATACAAATTTACTGCCAAAAAAAGACAAAGTTAATTTTTATGTGATTCTGGGAACCTCAATTTTTGCACTTTTTCTAAATTACATATTTGTGGAAGTTTACCCGCTGGCTTTTATTGCCAAACTACAACTAGCTAGAACTGTACCTTTTGCTCAATTAATTATATTTATTGCGGTTGCTTTGACGCTAGATGAAGTTGACCCGCAAAAACAAGCATCTGTTAGCTTGCTAATACTCTCTGCAATGACTTTGCCTTTTCGAGGTATCATTTTCTTAGGATTCGCAGTTTGGCAAAATAAAAACTACATACTTCCCCAAAAATACAATATATTGTTGTGGATTTTGGCAGCAGTAACGTGTGTTTTTAGCTTAACATATCCGCTGACTGATTCATTGGAAATAATGGGCGATCGAATAATCACTCTCCCAGTCTTTTTCTCAATCCTCGCTTTTCCATTCATCCTCCAAAAAACATCATTGGCTACATCTATCAAACAGACTATAACTCATATTTTAGCTTTGCTAGCTAGTGCAATTTTAGTTCTGGGAGTAGCCGGAATTCTACCAAAACCCATATTAAATGTATTTCAAACAAGAATTAATATCAATGCCGTTCCCACGGACGATTTAAGCAGATTAGCTGTGCGATTTTCGCAGATTAGCAGCCCAGACGCACTCGTATTAATTCCACCATCAGTTACCAGTTTCCAATTTTTATCCCAAAGAGCGATTGTTGTCAACTTCAAGAACTTTCCTTTTACCGACAAAGGTATCAAACAGTGGAAAAATCGCATGGAAGCTGTTTTAGGAGTTCCCTTGAACCCGCAAATGATTTGGGGAGGAAATGACTTATTCATCCGCCGCCGCAGTGCGGATTTAGTCAAAGTAGCCATAAACTATCATGCCGATTATATCCTGACTCGCAGCGATTGGCATCCAAATATTGACGGTCAAATAGTAGACAGACAAGGTAAATGGATACTGTTTAAAATTAGGTAATACTATTCCTTAAAATTTGAAATTAGTAACATACCCCCTTGATGATTCGGCGGTTGAAACCGCCGAATCATCTCCTAGTCGCCGCAGGCAGACTTTGTTTGTGTAGACGCGGTTTCAACCGCCGAATCTTATTGGCTTTGTTTGAATTTTTGGCGGTTGAAACCGCAAAATCTTATTTCCAGTTAAACATCAAAACCCGAATCATCAATAATTTCACAAATCTGCTTGTCCACATAATCAGCAGCCACATTCCGCGCAATCAACTCAGCCAAAATCCCCAAAGAAATTAACTGCACCGACAGAATTGTACACAAAATCCCAAAAAATAACAAAGGTCGATTCCCGATCGGTCCAAAATTCATCCCCGCCAAATTCAAAAACCAAATCACAATCAAATAACTTAGCGAAACAGCCCCAATCAAGCCAAAAGATAACCCCAACCCCCCAAACAAATGACCCGGTTTGTGCAAATAGTGTGTCGTAGCCAACACTGTCAACAAATCAATAAAACCCCGCGCATAACGTTCCCAACCGTAATTTGATTTGCCGTGCTTTCGCGGATGGTGTTCGACAACTACTTCGCCAATTTTAAATCCTAAATTGTTTGCTAAAGCAGGAATGTAGCGATGCAATTCTCCGTACAATTTAATCGAGTGCAAAACTTCTCGGCGGTAAGCTTTGAAACCGCAATTCATATCGTGCATTTTCACGCCTGTCAGCCAACACGCAACGGCATTAAACAGCTTGGAAGGTAAGGTTTTAGAAAGCGGGTCGTTGCGCTGTTTTCGCCAACCGGAAACTAAATCAAATCCCGATTCTAAACGATTTAAGAATTTGGGGATTTCGGCGGGGTCGTCCTGCAAATCGGCATCGAGAGTAAAGATAATTCTTCCTGCTGCATTGCGAAATCCTGCTGAAAGTGCGGCAGACTTGCCAAAGTTGCGGCGCATTTTAATCGCCTTAATTAGTTGGCGATGTTGGCTGGCTAAATCTGCTATTTCTCGCCAAGAGGCATCGCGGCTACCATCGTCTATGAAAATGACTTCGTAACTGTCAATATCTGTTTGGGACATGACACTTTTTATTTTTTCAAACAGCAATTTGAGCGTTGCTTCTTCGTTGTGAACGGGGATTACGAAACTGAGGGCTTTTGGCATAAAGCTATTCTATTTCATTTGTGTTGTAAATGAGATTTTTTTATTAACCGCAGAGGGCGCAGAGGGCGCAGAGAAGCAGAAAGAGAGGTGTTTTAGTTTTGATCGAGAACTTGGGAGTTTCGCAAAGCTACCCAGCCTTGACGGTTTTTAAATGAGGCATAGGCTGTCAATAATGTATCTGTTGGCGATGTTTGAACGTAGCCTCTCCAAGCCGCGAATTGATAGGCCTGGCCAAACAATTTAACTAAGTCGGGGCGCGGAAATCCTGGCATGGCGAAACCTCGAACGACATTTTCTTGGTTGAGGATGGCAATACATTTTATATTTTTTTCGGGGTCTCCCACCCAGCCAATTACTCTGGCTGCTTGAGGCGCGAGTTTGGTAACAGTATCAAAATATCCGGGTACTCCGTCTTTGGGTGCCCAGAGTAAATTTGGAGCGATTTTTGTGTCTAATGCTGCACAGAAGTTGTGTTTTTTGATGTTGCGATTAAAAGGAACTAAGTTGTTAGTTTTTAAGGCATCGATTAATCCGACAAATGCGGCCGGTTTGTTGCCTACTTTGTCTTTAATTAACGTTACGTCGGTAATGCCTAATTGCAAGGAAAGTGCTACTAGCGGTTGATAGGTTGCTCTGCGGGCGATCGCCATTGCAGTTTCGCCTCCCACCCCGTACATTAAAATAACGGCGACTGTGGCGACTGCAAACAGCGGTGTCAGCCAACGTTCTTGGATTCTCGGTGCCGACTGAAACTCCCGCACGCACAAGACTGCGAGAACAATTGTGCTCATCCAAAACAAGGCTGGGAGTGTGGCGTAGCGGGAAGCGGTGGCTTGTTCGAGCCCAAATCCCGATCGGCTAACAGCGGCCATTAACGCCGTTTGCAGCGTGTACAATTGAATTGACAGCCAAGGCAGCCAATTTAGGGGCTCTACTTTTTTTACAAATAGCCAATAACTGACAAAACCCGTTACAGCAATCAAACCAATTATACCAAAAATGGACGCAACAATCACATTGTCGCTAAAAATTCCCCCGAGATAAATGGGAATATATTCAAGAGCTTTGAGCGGGTTAATTTTAGTTAAAGCAGGGTGATGAGATGGAGTTTTATAAGTTAGAAAATAAATACCCACCACCGCAATTGAAGCACCGAAATACAAATAAGTTATTCGCCGAGGAAACCGCAGCACAACCGCAGCAGCACACAATATCGGCCACAAACCCAAAGGAGTGCTGTAACTAATACAGCCTAAAATCCCAAAAACAATGCTGCCAATTACCCAGTTATTTGGTTTCCATCCCTCGTTTACAGGCTCTGCACGGGAATGAATATTCAGGGGTTGCACCTCTTTTTTTTCTAACAAAAGCAGCGCATAAAATTGCAAGCAAAATATCGAACAAATTACAAATAAATTAGCAATTATCCAGTGAACACCGCTGAATCCCCTCATCCAATTGTGAGCAGCCGCCGGAGTAAAATTAAAAATAGAAATAATCAGTACGAGCGAAATAAATTGCAGAGGAGAATGCCTCAATTTTAAGGGCAGCAAAGCAATTAATACGTGGCACTGAATCAAGGCAAAAAACCACGCAGCTAAGCACAAACCAATATTTGAGCCTTTGGTAACAGCGATATTCAAGGCATAGATAATTGCTGGAATTAAGACAAAATGCTCGTTCGCCCGAAATATCCAATTAAAAGGATTTGTTGAGAAACCGCTTACTCCATAAAAATTCCATGTCATCCACCAATAATCAAAATTAGACAAGTCTCCCGCTTGCGATATCAGGTACAAAATATAGGAGGCTGGTATCAAAATCGCGATAACTGATGCCGCAATTAAAATAGATTTTTGTTTTAATTTCATGGATTTCGGGGGAGATTTTAATTGATGGGGCAGGTTTTGCTCAATAAAGTTCAGGGGGTAGGCACGGGGGCACTACCC
>NZ_JADEWV010000440.1 GCF_015207455.1 Microcoleus sp. LEGE 07076 | reverse complement strand
GGGCCCATTACCACTCTTATATGAGTTCTCATTTGAAAATGAGACGTAAAGCGCTTGAATGCGTCCTGAGGAATTAAGCTTTGAATAAATGTGAGAAGTTAAGCCATATGGACTCACAGCGCCAATTTGAGGATAGAAGAATTTGGTCAACAATTTTGTCTCGGTTAAATCGTATTTACGTTCAACCTGGTCAAGTTGCCTTCCAGGGCAGGCCCAAACGGCTTCTAAGATACTGCTCGCAGAGTCAGCGGAAACTCCATCAAGATCAATAATCTCTGATCTAGCAGTGGCCGGCACCAATGCACTAACAAACGCTGTAACGGCGTATAAGGCGAGTACTCCTTTGAAAGGTCTAGGCAACTGCTTTATCGGATTGCGGAGGTGTAAGCAAATTTTTGCTCTCCCATGAAGCGACGTCTTCAGATGACATCAAGTCCTTGGCGGATGCGCAGTTATCGATTTCTCCATTTTGACAGGAAAGGCGAGTTTTGTCGAGCTGAGTCCAATGAGGTTGTAAGCAAATGTTGGCCTGCGTTTCGGCGTGTGTCGCTAACTTTGCCGAACAATCAAACGCTCCCCGTTTCGATGTTCGGCCCGATGTCTGTTGCCGAGCTCAGGGGCAAGCGGGTTGAGGCGATGTGCACCGCCGATCTCGCCGAGTGGCGCGGCCTTCTCGCTGCCTGACCCGATGGTGGGGTAGGGGTAACGGAGACTGGTTCGCTCTTGTCTGACAGCACCCCACCTGCGGGGTTTGTGCCTTGACGCTGCTATTGAAAGATGCCTCGTACGAAAACCCTAGAAGGTTGCCCTGAGCACCTCCAGACACAGGACATATTTCATACCCGCCTATTCCATAAGCGCCCAAAATCGCTATTTTGTTCAGTCATAGCTCCGCTGTGTCCTTGCTGGTATCTACAAGCATTGCTCGGATTTCATTCACTTCTTCGGCCTTGAAGTAGAAGGCGCTCGCGCCGTCGTATGCACGAAGGATTTGAACGTCAGGTGTCCATTTCCATTGATATCCCCGATACCAAAGTCCCAAGTGCCAAGGGCGAGCAGGATTTTCTTCGGGGGATAGTATTGACTGAAAAGTAGCGTCTGGACCTGAGATCATTATCGTGCGGATATTATCGCCGCTTTCGATTGCGGAGTGATGACCATCCTTCTTTGAAAAGTCATACTTGACAATCCGGCCGTCCTTCTTCGCATAACACGTTACTTTTATCCGACCACGTATTTCAATATCTGACTTGATTAGGCGGACAACGAATGGAGCCTTGAATGTGAAATAAGCTGAGAAGAAGGTCTCAAAAAGATCCATTTTCGACCCACCGTCGATTTATCCGGTTTTCAGCTTTGCTCTAAACTGCCTTGAAACTCGAGCTCTCCCCGAAAGCGTGTGCGGGTGTTGTCAAAGGAACTTCGCCTGAGGCTGGGTGCGCTGTCAACTAGCGTTCCGCCACGACCAAACGCTCCCCCTTTCTCCGCCCTTCAAACGACGGGAGAAGCACGTATAGGGTAGGTGGCAACCTACCACCCGCACCCCTGAAGACCAATCGTAAACCTGCCATCACTCCACCCGAGGCGCACTTGAGAAATCCCTCCGCACTTCTACCCTCCGCGGGTGCTGTTAGAAGAACTGCGCTTGAAACGAGCGGGGCGCCCGGCTAGCTCTCGCCAGATGAACAATGCCCCCTACGCAACCGCAAGTTCAGCGCCAAAATCATTTACCCTTTGGTGGTGCGGTTCACC
>NZ_JADEWV010000439.1 GCF_015207455.1 Microcoleus sp. LEGE 07076 | reverse complement strand
ACCGCTTAGAAAAACCTAGGCAAACCTAGGTAAGCTCTGCGGTATAAGCTTTAAACGTTCTTTCTTAGCGCTTACGCTTCCTCTCAGGTCGAGGTTGACCAAGAAACTCCAGTTAGAAACGCTATAATACTCACAGCGACGTGATATTACAGCGGAACGTTTGATTTTCCTATTCAGTTGATTCCACTCGCTCCACACGTGCTTTTCCGAGTTCACCTCGGAATAGGCGGTTAAGGAGCGAGGTATTCTTTCACTTAGTTTCATAGCTCGGCGAGCAATCACCAGTGAAGCAGATTCGTCGCTGGCTAAGCCATACATTCTCAGGTATTTTACCAAGCCGATAATGCTTGAATATGCTGGATTGACTGAAATCAATTCAATTCCGCGATTCGACAAAATAGAACCCAGTTGCTTGTAGAACTCGCTGTATGCCCAACCCGACAACATCCGAGCATATTTTCTGCCTTTCTCTCCTAAAGATTCCTTTTTTACGGAGAAATCAAGTTCTTCGCAAACTACGGGACATTCAAATTCCGCAGCTTTAATTGCTAGTTGCAGGCAAGCATTAACGAGCTGAGCCTGCTGCTTGCCATTCGACAAACCCATTTGCAATGGAATCTGTCCTTTGGCTTTGAGATTCCCTTCAGGATCAACATAAACCCACCCAATAGAGCCAGGATTCATATCGATACCAATACAACCGTACATCCTATTTCTCGAAACTTGATTCACGGGAGCTGGGGTAAACTGCACGGCAATAACCCACTTCCCATTCTTGCGGTAGAAGTGCCAAGTTTTAGCCCCGCATTCTGGCAATCTATTTATGTTGCGATTGAAATCACCAACCTCGGAAGATACAGTCTTTCCGAATCGTGACTCTAAACATTTGGGAACTCTAAACGTTATTTTGTTTCTCTTCCACTGAGAGACTTGATTTCCCAAAGATTCGTCCTTAGAGCCGACAACGAAGATATCGCTGTGAGGGACGAAGACTTTGATTGGCTTAAGTCTTAAGTGTTCGAGTCTGTTGGTCAACAAAATCAGTCTCCGCTTTTTATTGTGTATTTGAAGGCGTAAGTTCTGCCAATTAGTAGATTTGTGTTGGAGCGAACAAGCTATAGGAAAATTGCATCCCGTCTTTGAACTCTGCCATTTTTTCTTGGCATAAAACTTACGAGCTAATAACAGTTTACGCTCAGCCTTTTTAATCCACGCACCAATAGACCTAATCTTTCCTTCAAGAGTTTTTACGTGTAAAATTCTATGCTCTTTAGCACCGTCTACACGACATGAGGCAGCGCTGATTACGCCATTTGCGTGGCGCTTATTGATGCCGTAGGTTTGCTGTAGGTGCGTGTTCCAGTCGGATTTCTTGAAGTCTGTATTCAATAATAAGTGGTTGACTGTTTCAATGCTTGCAGCCCTAAAAATTGGGGCGTAAGCTTCTAGAAACATCTCGAAATCTGTGAATCCAAGTTCGTTGAGTTCGTCTGCTGGCGTGGGCAAGCCTTTGCAGTACGTTATGGTAGCCATTGATTCGACCTCTCAATGTGGTTGTATATTAATAGCTTTGCACAGAATTTGCAAGTTATTGAGTCAATTTTTTTGTTTCCGAAACGTCGCTGGCGAAGCTTTACTTCAAAGGCTACATTTTTTATTGAAAAGCTCCAACGCTCATTAGTTTGTTGGTCAATTTACCGAGAATTCAGTGACCAAAGTCTAGGTAAATCTCGGTAAATTGTCAACTGCCGTCAACCCTTC
>NZ_JADEWV010000133.1 GCF_015207455.1 Microcoleus sp. LEGE 07076 | reverse complement strand
ATTCCCAATTCCCCATTCCTCATTCCCAATTCCCAATTCCCAATTCCCAATTCCCCATTCCCAATAACAGAAAATCTGGCCTGTGGAAAAACCTGTGGACAAATCACCCTGATTTTGTGGAAAACTTTACTCGATCGCCCAAAAGAATTTTTGCACAAAAATGGGGGGGCGATCGGCAGTACCAACTTTTCCACAAGTTTTCCACAGGTTGTTTTGAGCTGCAAATCCTGTCCCACAAGCATTTAACTTTGTTTTCCACAGTTTCCACAGGGCGATCGACACAAAAAATATTCAATACATAAAAAACACTCGCCAAGCCTGCACCCCCTACACAAATAATTGGCGGCGCGCCACAACCTCAGAAACCGGCTTTATACCAGCCAGTGAACCCTGCACAAAGAAAAATCGGCCAGCCAACTTTCTGTGATAGGATTTGCTTCTGTCTCAAATCCGGTTAATTAACCTTCCTCCCATGAAATTGGTTTGCACCCAAAGTGACCTCAACGCCAACCTCTCGTTGGTTAGTCGGGCTGTTCCCTCCCGCCCGACACATCCGGTACTAGCCAACGTGCTCTTAGTAGCGGATGAGGAAAATCAGCGGGTTAGCTTGACAGCTTTCGATCTCAGTTTGGGCATTCGCACCAGCTTCGCAGCAGAAGTAACAGGCGGCGGCAGTTTTACCATACCCGCTAAATTGCTCAACGATATTGTTTCGAGACTCCCAGATGGAGAGATTACTTTAGAAGACGAAGCCGGGGACACCGTAGCCTATCTCTCTTGCAGTTCTGGCAGCTACCAAGTCAGAGGCATGGGCCCGGAAGAATTCCCAGAATTGCCAGCAATCGAAGCCGGAACAATCCTCAAATTACCACCGGAAGCCTTGATAGAAGGACTCAAAGGAACTTTATTTGCGACAAGCCCCGACGAAGCAAAACAGGTACTTGCAGGTGTGCATTTAAAAGTATTGCAAGATTGCCTGGAATTTGCAGCAACAGACGGCCACAGATTGGCAGTAGTTCAAACTGCAAATGAAAAAACCGAAGCCGAAGAAACCCAAGAAGAATTTGAGGTGACAGTCCCAGCCAAAGCATTGCGGGAAGTAGAAAGAATGCTAGTAATGCGGCAGTGGACTGAACCTGTTACGCTGCATTTCGAGCAGGGTCAAGTAGTTTTTGAATGGGCTGACCAGCGGTTGACAACTCGCACCTTGGAAGGGCAATATCCCGCATACCGACAGTTAATTCCGCCTTCTTTCGAGCGGCAAATTACCTTAGAAAGGCGATCGCTCCTAGCAGCAGTCGAAAGAATTGCCGTTTTTGCAGACCAAAAAAATAACATCCTCAAATGCAGCATCGACGCAGAAAATCAGGAAATCACCTTGTCGGTAGATGCCAAAGATGTCGGTTCCGGCAAAGAGTCAATGCCAGCACAGATTTCGGGAGACAGCATCGACATTGCTTTCAACGTCAAATACTTAATTGACATTTTGAAAACAGCTCAGTCTCCCGAAATTCAACTGCAATTAAACGCTGCTCTTGCTCCTGTAATTTTTCAGCCTTTGGGCGGAGTTAATGCTACATTCTTAGTGATGCCAGTTCAGCTAAGAGCTTAAAAAGAGTCATTAGTCAACAGTCAACAGTCAACAGTTAACAGTCAACAGTCAGTAGTCAACAGTCAACTGCCGACGGTTCCACCAGAATTGTTGATACAATTAATCTGCGTTAATCTGTGTTAATCTGCCTGTATCTGCGGTTAAAAAAAGAGAATTTAGTAACCGCAGATGACAAAGGATTGACGCTGATTTACGCAGATACAGATTAAGAGAGATAGGAATAATTCCGATGCTAACAAATTTGATATGACTTATTACTTCAAATTAATGGCAACAAAATCTCAAATTCCGTCCCCGTACCGGGCGTAGAATGCAAATTCAACTTGCCTTGATGCTTTTCCGTCACAATCTGATGAGTAATTGCTAACCCCAAACCCGTACCTTTCCCAGCAGGTTTAGTGGTGAAAAATGTATCAAAAATCAGCCGCTGAATTTCTGGCGGAATTCCCGGCCCGTTATCGGCAATTCTGATCGCTATCCAAGCATTATTTTGATTTTTCTCCGCTGCTTCTGGGCTGAAGTCGCCGTTTTCGCTGGCGGATGAGAGTTGTTTGGCATTTTGTCGATCGCCCAAAACATAATTTTGGATTAATTGTGAACTTACGCAGTCTCCCTCAAAACTGTCTATTACCTCAGTTTCAATCGTAATCACAGGTACAAATCCTTTTTTTTCTTTTACCTCTTCCAAAGCATCCATCGCATTGCTGACGATATTCATAAATACCTGGCTCAACTGACCAGAATAACACTTAACCAAAGGCAATTCTCCATAGTTTTTAACTACTTTAAATCCGTACTTGAGACGGTTTTTCAGAATTAGCAGCGTACTGTCAATACACTCGTGGAGGTTAGCTTGTTTGCGATCGGTTTCATCCATGTGAGAAAAGGTGTGCAGGCTGGTAACAAGTTCCGTCAGCCTCTGTGATGAAACTTTCATACTTTTTAGAATTTCCACCCAATCTTCTTGCAAAAAATCAAATTCTATCTCTTCTTTGAGTTCGTCAATTTTTTCGCTCTTGCCGACAATTTGCTCGTAAGCAGACACTAACTCCATGATGTCTTTCGAGTAGTTGGACAAAAAGCCGAGATTTCCGCTGATGCAGGTGACGGGATTTCTAATTTCGTGAGCTACTCCAGCTACCATCTGCCCCAAACTAGCTAGTTTTTCGGTTTGAATTAATTGAGATTGAGTTTGCTGCCTCAGCAATTTTGTTGCTAGTTCGTGAATGTTGGATTGGGCTACTAACAGTTCGCGTACATCTACCAAAGTATAAGTTTGAGGCGACACTTGAACCACAATCGGCTCGTAAAGCAGTTCTTTCGATCGCAGCAGCGACTTTCTGGCTGCATCCACAATTAAAGTATTGCTAGGAAAAATCAAAGTCTCAATTTCTGCAAAGCGGTACAAAGCCCTCACAGGTCGTTTTAAAAATAATTCTCGCCCAAAAGGACGGCTGAGAAATTCTAAAAATCTCCGCCGGGAAATCATCCCGACAAATTTACCGAGATCGGTCAAAATGACTCCTGGTAAGAGCAGATTAGCTTCTAACATCTGGGAAATTTTCATGCCCAAATCCGTAGCTTCTACTTTAAAATCGTAAAGCGATAGTTCTTGGAGAGTAGAGTCTAAACCAAGTTCTATTGGGTCAGCTTCGCGCATGGGTTCGACTGCTGTTTCTACGCAGGAAGTATTTAACATAAATTCATCAGCACGCTTTTTTGGGGTTTATTTGCCAACCGACATTGAGCTACCAAACCTCAGCAGGTAAGTAGCTGAGTATTTGGGCTTTTATTTCTCGGTCAACTGTATTTTAAATTACAAAAAAAGCTGACCGCGGTCGATGGGATTTTACTGCTTCAAATATTAGGCAAGTTTGAGTATGACCGAGATAGATGCGCCCTGGCAGTTATGCCTCACTTTATTTTATACTGACTTGAGACTTACTGACGCTTGATTCGAGTATTTAATTATTAATTAACCTTGAGTTATATTGTTAACCTCTTTTTAATTATTAATTAACTTCGAGACAAAAATAATTAATTGATAGTAGAAGAAAATCCCAATTGCCCGATCGCCAAACCTTGCCCTCCAATATACAGAAGAACGATCGCATCCTTGAGTTAAGGCATCGCAACTTAAGGGCGCTTCATGCTCTCGATAGCTACGCTTCACGGCATTTCATGCAATGTCGCAAGCTGCCGCGATTTATTTGTCTTGACATCGGCACAACAAAGTGATATGATATTTTACCTTAGCAGAGGTGAAGATTTGCTGAGTTTAACGGAGGCTTTGACTTTGCACTCAACAGAGGATTAGCCAAAGTACAAACACGCAAGACGGCAGTACCGCTTTGGCGGCTCGGTAGTTGAGAGTATGCCGGGACTGCGAAACTCAATCTACAGCCCTCGAACTGCGATCGGAGCAGCATCGCAATCAACCCGAACAGCAGTCGAAATCCCAGCTCACCTCACCAGACAATTTATGTGTTGACAAACTAGAGGCCCAGTCCCGATCAGTTTATTGCTGGCAGTGGAAAATATTAGTTTGAATGCGGGCGATCGCGCTAATGATTAATAGCTATTAATACATATTCATTTTCAATTATCTGCAAAAAATATGAGGAAAAAGACCATACTGTTTGCCGACCAAATCACTGTAAATTATCAAAATAATTGCTGTAAATTCCCTGTCTAAGGCTGGGAGAGATATCTGATTCAACACTTCTACCCTGTTATTTTTATTTGTGAGGGGTCTGTAACAATGTCTGAGATAAAATCCGGTAGGATCGGAATTATGTAGTGCGATCGTCTCGATCGCGATTCAGGCAGCTTTTCGAGACGATCGCTGAACGATTAAAATATATAATTCTGATGCCACCGGAAACGATATAATTTTTGCCACAAAATTGACTTAAAAATATTACCAAAAAAGCTGAGTAAGGAAATTACGGTTTCCAAATAGTTCTCACAAACTGCTGACAATAACTGTTATGAAAATACCGATTTGCCAAAAATCTGTAAAAAGAATGCTAAGCAAAAAAATGCCAGCAGGTGAATAAAAATTTTAGCAAAAAAAACTATATGCACAAAATCGACAAATGTATAGTATAATAATATTGCGAAATTGAGGATCAGTTGAGAAATACTGTTGAAAAAACTAAATTTATTGAAATAGACAGGTGCAAATTGAGGATTGAAGGCGTACCCAAATTGACTAAATATTTACTGATCGGTTCCACAAAAGCTTACAGTGGCAAGTCTGCCATCGCCCTAGGGATAGCACTCGCACTCCGGGCAAAAGGACTCGCCGTCGCCTACGGCAAACCTCTGGGAACCTGTTCCAGCTCGGAAGGAGCTGGAGCCGAGGACGAAGACGTGCGGTTTGCGGTAGAGACGCTGAAGCTCTCGGAAACTCAGGTGCCGTCAACACTGCTGTATTTGGACGAGGAGACGGTTCACAAGCGTTTGCGGGGAGAAGACAAGACAGACTACCGCCAGTCTCTAGCGCAATATTTGCAAGCCCCCAGCAGTGACTTGGTGCTGTTAGAAGGCCCCGCAAATTTGGAGGAAGGCAGTATGTTTGACTTGTCTTTGCCTCAAGTGGCTGAGGCGGTTGAGGCCTCAGTGTTGCTGGTGACGCGCCCGATCGATCTTTATATAGACGATTTGCTGTCGGCTAAGCGACGTTTGGGTTCGCGCTTGGCTGGGGTTGTGCTTAACGACGTGCCATCCGACAAGCTCGAAGCCGTAACAACGACTGTGCGACCTTTTCTGGAGGCTGCGGGTATTCCAGTGTTGGGAATGCTGCCGAGAAGCGCTTTGCTGCGGAGTGTCAGCGTCAAAGAATTGGTGCACCAATTGAAAGCTGAGGTACTGTGCCGTCCAGACCGTTTGGACTTGATGGTGGAAACCTTGACAATTGGCGCGATGAATGTTAGCTCGGCTATGAAATATTTCCGCAAAGCCAGAAATATGGCGGTAGTCACCGGGGGCGATCGCACCGACATTCAGTTGGCGGCTCTGGAAAGCTCAACTCAGTGCTTAATTCTCACAGGCCACTTGCCTCCTTCTCCTCTGGTAATCGGCAGGGCAGAAGAAATGGAAATTCCAGTTTTGTCTGTGGACTTAGATACCTTAACCACGGTAGAAATTATCGACAGCACCTTTGGCAGCGTGCGCCTGCACGAACCGATCAAGGTGGAATGCGTTACTCAGCTAATGGCAGAACACTTTGACTTGGAAGGTACGATGGCATCCTTGGGTTTGGGATCGAGAGTCGATTAAGTCGCGCCGCCGGAGTTCGACGTATTCGGCAGCGGCAACTGAGGGAAGAAGGTATTCGGTACAAGTAAAAAGCCAGAAATATTTTTTTGAATTAAAAAATAAAAGGGGAAAATTCTTAAATTCTCAATTTTTCAGGAATTATACCTCGATCTGTGGCCGCCAAATGCCTTCTGACTCTCTCAAATCTCGCCATCCCCCAGTCAAATCTGGTAAATGTGCAATTTTTCACTTGTTTTTGGTGGCAATTGCTGGGGAGTCTGCTAAAATCCACAACGTAGTTTTATTTAATTTAATAAATTCTTTGAGTCAATCAATTGAGCTACCCAGAGTTGATGATTTTTTACAAGAACTTGCGGCGATCCAGCAAACCAGCTCCAAGCGGATTGCTCTTTTGGGTTCTCGCCACGTTCCTATTACCCACCAGCAGCTAATTGAGATGCTGAGCTACGCCTTAGTTCTGGGAGGCAATCAGCTCATCACATCTGGCGCTACAGGCACCAATTCCGCCGCGATTCGGGGGGCAATGCAAGCAGATCCTAATCTGTTGACGGTGATTTTGCCACAAAGTATGAGCCGCCAGCCGCGGGAGTCTCGCGAGCAGCTAGAACAAGTGATACATTTGGTGGAAAATCCTAAAAATGATAGCTTGTCTCTCCCGGAAGCAAGCGCCATGTGCAATCAGGAGATTATTTCTCGCTGTCAGCAACTGATCTGTTTTGCTTTTCACGAAAGCCACACTTTGCTGAAAACTTGCCAAGACGCGGAAGAACAGCGCAAGGTGGTTACTCTGTTCTATTTTGATTGAAATGCGAGGCGGATGATGCTGTTGGGATTGCCTGTGTCGGTTATTCTGCTTGATTGTATTGCTGCTGCTGCGGCGCTGGTTTACGCACCGTTTTTGGTCGTTGCTCTCGCCCGCTTGCAGCTAGGTTACGACCAAGCAGCCCCCCGCGCTATGTTTGATAGGTTGCCGGATTACGCTCAGCGGGCAACTTGGGCGCACCAAAATTCGTTTGAGACGTTTATGCTGTTTTCAGCGGCGGCTTTGATGGCTTTTGTGACGGGGGTTGATTCGGAGGCTGCGGGTTGGGCTGCGATCGCTTTTACGATCGCCCGGTTGTTGTTTTCCGTTTTCTATATTCTGAATGTGCCCCTGGGGCGATCGCTCATGTTTGCGATTAGTTCTACTTGCACAGTCTCTTTATTCTATTTCAGTTTGATGGCTGTTAATTAATAGTCATTAGTCATTAGTCATTAGTCAGTAGTGAGTTGGCAGTTGGCAGTTGCTAGTTGGCAGTTGTTAGTTGTTAGTTGATGGTTAACAGTCAACAGTTAACAGTCAACAGTCAACAGTCAACAGTCAACAATGCCCAATGCCCAATGCCCATTACCAAATATTAATTTATGGCTGCTAGTTATTCATTTGATGTTGTCAGCGAGTTCGATAGGCAAGAATTAGTTAACGCTGTTGACCAAACAGTGCGGGAAATTCAAAGCCGCTACGACTTAAAAGATACCAAAACTACCGTGGAATTGGGCGCAGAATCGATAGTTGTAAACACCGACAGCGAATTTACTCTCGATGCAATTCACACTGTTTTACAAACAAAAGCTGCCAAGCGTAATTTGTCTTTGAAAATTTTTGATTACGGCAAAATTGATCCGGCTAGCGGCAGCCGCGTCCGTCAAGAAATCAAACTAAAAAAAGGGATTGACCAGGAAATTGCCAAAAAAATCACTAAATTAATTCGAGATGAGTTTAAAAAGATTCAAGGCTCGATTCAAGGTGACGCAGTGCGCGTTTCTGCCAAGGATAAAGATGATTTGCAGTTGGTAATTCAACGGTTGAAGCAAGAAGATTACCCGATGGCTTTACAGTTTACCAATTACAGGTAAATTGGTGAAAGCTAGATCTGGGATTCCCAGTTGTGCGATCGCACTTCCTTTGCAATTGCTGGGCTTAGGCCACCTAGCCCTCTCAAGGTGACTGCCGAGCCTGCTATCAAAGCCTTGCTGTAGAAAAATGACGGTGACGTGAGTCCACAATTAAAGGTGGTTTCTTCTTCTTGGGGGAACGTGGCTGCTTCAGAAAAGACTTCAAATTCACTCGCCCGGCCAAATCCAACAGAAAATCAGCTAATTGAGACAAGGACAAAGCCTGCATATATGTCCAACTATCAGGTTCAGTTGCGATCGTCATCCCCCGATAAGTCCCTTGAATTTCATCAACTTTCCTAGAATTCCGATAGACTCGACTCAATTTTACCGACACCATGTACACTACCTAAAGCCCTTCGGACTATAGCTAAAATATTGTAAGAAACTAGATCCAAACAGAAAGAAAATAAAGCAGCCTTGGGATCACCCAAGGTTTGAATTTCACCTCAAAATTCTTAGTCACGATTTGAAATAAAGTCTCAACACTCCAACGACCCCGATACAACAGAGCGACATCGGTCGCACTGGCAACAGTTTGAGGTAAACTTGTCAGTAGAGTTGCTAAGCTTGTCGCCAGCAACCGTTGCCGTTCAAGACTCATAAACAATGCCTGAATAAGGAACACCTTGACAGGGCTAGCTTAGGCCACCTTACTTTGCTGCAACCCGATCCGGATGCTGGCTAGATATTGCCATCCAATCAACTTGTATAGCCTTTCTCACGTAGACGAGAAGTTGAGATTTTAGACTTCGGTGTGAGCGCGATCTCGTTGTTTCCCTCGCTTGTCGAAGTGTAGAACCATTTTAGATTAGGGCATTGAGGAATGGTTAATTAATTGGTGAATACCTCACTTCACAACCGCCGTATCAGGATGTTTTTGCCTCCATCAAACCCAGTTTCTGCGTCCCAGACTATATATTGCGTTCTTTTAAGTGGATCTACCTAGCTGGCGAAAGATGGCATGGATATGAGGATACCAGTTATGGATGGCTGCGAAGCCACAAAATACGTCAAATCTATCACCAAAGCCAATGCTACGGCTATAATTACTTTAATCACGAGTGTTTTGGAAGCAGAAATGGCGATCGAGCTTTCTGCTGGATGTGAATAATTCCTTCGCAAACCCTTGGTTGAACATAGGATTTTTGGTATTTGCTCAACCTCTATCAACAACACTTTCCCGAGCCACCAACAATTATTAAAGCAGAAATTGAGGCTATTAACCTAGATTTTCTGCAAGACGACTTGCTGAAACTTCTGAATTCAATGCGGATAGGAACAGAGCGCATTCGGGGAATAGTTCACTCCTTGCAAAATTTCTCCCGTCACGATGAGTCTGAATTGAAAAAAGTGGATATTCATCAAGGTATCGACAGTACGCTGATGCTTCTCCAAAGTCGGCTGAAAGGCACAGCCAAACATCCAGAAATAATCGTGATTAAAGATTATGATCAATTGCCAAAAATTCACTGTTATTCTGGTCAACTAAATCAGGTATTTATGAATCTTCTGGATAATGCGATCGATTCGATTTATAGCAACTCTGTGAGCGTTCAAGGAGAAATAAAAATTCAAACTAGAGTTATGAGCAAAAATCAAATATCAATTAAAATATCCGATAATGGTGGAGGAATTTTGGATAAATCAAAACCAAAATTATTCGAGCCATTTTTTACTACCAAACCCGTGGGAAAAGGTACAGGGCTAGGACTATTTATCTGCCACAAAATCATTGTAAATCAACATGGCGGAAATTTATATTGTCACTCTAATTTCGGACAAGGAGCAGAATTTATCGTGGAAATTCCCATTACTAATTAAATCTGGAGTAAAGACTTACAACTAATATCTGTTTGCAAAAGTGTTGCTACAATTTTCAATTTTACAAGATTATTTGTTTCTTAAGAAAAACTATGTCCGGTCGATTACAATGACAAACTAATCTTACTGTTGTTAATCGATACGATCCAATTTGTAAGAAGTATTGCTACAATCTATTTTTTGGTTTGTTTGCAAGATACCTGGGTGTTGCTGGTGCGTCGCTAGTCAAAAAGTCGATTTTTGGGCAGAAATTTATCGCGGGCGACACACCCTACGGAAGACTGTGGCCTCATATTTTTTAATTGGTATTAATCTCAGCCGTTTCCGTAAAAATGCTCGCTTTTAACTGATATTTAGCAATATTTTGCATAAGTGATACAAGCTGTAGCTGGCGCTACAGCTTGTATAGCGTAAATCCTAATTAAATATCTAAACCGATGATTGTTAACTCGGGAGGATGTTCGACCACAAACTGGTAATATAACTCTTGCTTGGCTTGCGGTGGCATAGAGATTATCCATTCCAAGAGTCCCATTTCACCTGCTACTATCTTCGGATTAGTCTGAGTCAACCGCACTTTTATTTGCTCCTTTAGACTGACGGGCAGTTGCTCTTTTAGTGTCAACTTAGTAGGCACTTGCTGCAAGTTTGTCAAACTTAACCGATAGGCGTAAGTCGTGCGCCGCTGATTGCCGATCAGTTTTTTATCGACTTGTCTTTCGACTAATTCCCGCTCTATTTTTAAGCCCTCATCTATTCCTAAATTAAGCTTAAATTCTTCACCAGGGGAAACATTTTCTAACTGCACATTACCGACAAAAGTATTGTCGCGAAAGATATTGGCTTTACCGGGCAGCAGAGTCGCACCTGTCGTCGGATTGGTGACAATTGCTTGCAAATAAGCAAAGCTGACTAAACTCGGAACGGCTATGTATTGAAGTTTTGAGGGATAATTTTCGCTGAAAATAGTGACTTTGTGCGGCGTGCCGTCGCTGGGAATATTGGTATTTCCTCCTACTTGAAATGAGACGGTACTGCCTTCTCTAGATACTCTTGCTGTGGCGGTTTGAGCTGCTATGGGTTCGGGTGCGGCAGCAGCACTGCGCATAGCCATCATTGCAAATTGTGGCTCGTTTTCCATCTCAAAGTCCATATGATCTGTTCCCATTTCTGCATCCTCAGTCTGTACGCGTCGTGCTTTCATAAATTCTGCGGTTGGAGCAGGTTTTGGGCGAACAATATCGATAAACCAGGGTTGGAGTTTTGGTGGCAAAGTTCCCATTCCGGGTTTTGCTGTGGATAAAGTCAGCGCTACTCCCGTCCAATCTTCGCCTGTGTTTTGGTTGACTTCGGCTAGGTAATTGAGATTGATTTGGTTGTTGGTAGTATTGACTCGCAAGTCGTAGAGGGGAGTCCAACGGGCTCGCGTTACTACATAGGAAACTTCTAGTTCAAAATTGCCGCTACCGCTGGGTTCTATCGCAACAATGATGTTAAAACTTTGTTGGGAATGGGGAGTTTGTAGTTGGCGCAACTGCTGGTGCAAAGCTGTTATTTGTTGGTCTAATTCGCGCTGCTGTCTTTCGTGTTGGGCGATCGCACTTATGTACTTTTTATAATTACTGCCTAAAAAATTGAGCAATTCGCCAGTTTCGTTCAAACCAATCTGCTGTTTGGCGATGCTGCTGGAAAAGAAACCGACACTTTTTTCGCTCAAACCTTCAACAAATTTGAGTTGAATTTTTCGGGAGGCGATTTGGTCTTTTATGGCGCGTTTTTGGGTTTCTAATTCTTGGATTTGTTGGGTTAATTCGGCGATGCGATCGCCCGTAGGTTCGCTACTAAACACTGTTTCGGTGCGTACTCCCAGCAATCGCACTGCGACTGTACCCGCACCGGTGGCCCTGACTGACTCTGTTTCGAGGGTTGCGGGGAGAGAGGCGATCGCCAATTCTCGCTCGTTTCCCGTCAGGGCTACTGTGCCGCGGCGGGTTATCAAAGCGCGATCGGTGTACAGAGTAACTTCAGAAATTTGCGACTCTAGTATTTTGATATTATCGCGATCGAGTAAATCTGAATTAGTCATTGCTACTAATACCTTTACGAAACTCTTTTAATGCTTCCAATGGCGAGGAAAATAAAATGCAACGCTTCAACAAAGATAAGTCTAATTCTGGCAGCAATTCGCTGCTAGCAATCGGCTCATAACCCTGCTCTCGCAAGCGGTAAAGTTGCAGTGTTCCATCTTCCCAAAACCAAACTTCAGGCACACCCATCAGCCGAGATTTCTGAAGTTTAATCGGACTGCCGCTAGTAATTACCACCTCAATACATAAATCGGGAACATCTTTATCTGTCCCGAAACAATAAGACAAATCTGCCTGATACTCGACTTTACCATCAACAATTTGGGTGTAAGCACCGCTGGGAAAAAACTCAATTTCCTTAATTTCAAAGTAGATTGCAAGCAATACGCTAATTATCGATTGAAATGCTTCATGAGGTTTACTAATGCCCACAATTTCTAAAACTCCTTGACAATAAAATAACCGCACTCCAGGCACATTCTCAAAACTAGCTTGAATTGCTTTAAACTGCTGCCAATTCAAACCGCGCCAAGTGAAATGCTGCGAGGCTGTGGGAGAAACTGTGGGATTGTCTATAGTTTGAACCATGACTGTCCTGTTTATTTCAAAATTCTAGCAATAACTCAATGTTAGCTTAGCGGCTCGATTCCCGCCAAATCCAATATTTGCGGAATCAAGTCTTCTCGTTTGACGGCCATCATGTGAACTCCTTGACACAATTGCCGCGCTAGTTTGACTTGTTCGGCTGCAATTTTTATGCCTTCCTGCAAGGGTTCTGGAGATTTTGCCAAACGGTCGATCGTCTCTTGCGGGATGTGAACTCCCGGCACGTATTTTTTGATAAATTCAGCATTCTTAGCGGATTTAAACAAAAATATTCCGGCTAAAATTGGTTTGTTGCAGCCAGCAGCAATGTGGTGCATAAACTTATCAAAAACTTCAAAATCTGTAATTAATTGGCTCTGAAAAAACTGTGCTCCGGCTTCTACTTTTTTCTCGAATCTGCTTTGCAAACCAGACCAACTGGGAGATTGGGGATCGATCGCTGCACCGGCAAATAAATCGGTAACTCCGTCTGTTAAACGTTTGTCATTCCAGTCGGTGCCACAGTTCATTTTTTGAATAACTTGCAGCAGGCGCACTGATTCCAAATCGAATACACTTTTGGCTTTGGGATGGTCGCCGGCTTTGACTGGATCGCCGGTGAGTGCCAAGATGTTATGGATGCCTAAGGCGTGGGCTCCCATGAGATCGGCTTGCAAACCTATTTGATTGCGATCGCGACAAGCAACTTGACAAATCGGCTCAATGCCTTGCTGCAATAGAATCGCGGAAACTGCTAGCGGGCACATTCGCAGCACTGCGCGGCTGCCGTCTGTGATATTAATAGCGTGAACTCTGTTTTTGAGAAGTTCAGCCATTGCCAAAGTATGAGTCATATCGCCGCCTTTTGGCGGGGCAACTTCAGCGGTAATTATAAATTCTCCGGGCGTGGTGCAGGCTGTGCGAAAGCGGTTCATAGTTAGTTTATAGTTGATAGGAAAGCAGTTGACAGTTGACAGGAAAGCAGTTGGCAGTTGACAGTTGGTAGTTGTAATTCTTAACCAGTAACCAATAACAACTAACAACTAACAACTAAACAGGTAAAGAATAACCGAAAGCGGTTTTAACCTTAGTCAGAGTTTGGTTGGCAATGGTTTCTGCTTGTTCTTTTCCTTGACGGAGTACAGATTCTAAATATCCGCGATCGTCCATTATTTCTTTGTATTTATCCTGAATCGGTTTTAGGGCCGTAATTGTCGTCTCTGTCAGCAGGGGTTTAAAATCTCCCCAACCCATATTTTCACACTCCGCTGCGACTTCTGACTTCGATTTGCCCGAAAGCAGGAGATAAAGTGTCAGTAAATTTCTAGCTTCGGGGCGATCTGGATCGTCAAAAGTCAAGCCGCGCACCGCATCAGTTTTGCAGCGCTTGATTTTTTTGCTAATTGTCTCTGGCGAATCCAACAAGTTAATTCGACTTTGTTCAGAAGGGTCTGATTTTGACATTTTGCGAGTCCCGTCAGTCAAACTCATCACTCTCGCGCCATCAGTCCGAATTAACGGTTCGGGAAGTTTTAAAACTGGGTTTTCTGGTGTGCCAAATTGGTGGTTTAATCTGTTTACGATATCGCGGGTGAGTTCCAAATGCTGTTTTTGGTCTTCTCCTACGGGTACTTTGTCGGCATCGTAAAGCAAGATGTCTGCTGCCATCAACACGGGATAATTTAGCAAGCCGGCGTTGACGTTTTCGCCTTGTTTAACTGCTTTTTCTTTAAACTGAATCATATCTTCGAGCCAGTTGATTGGCGTTATGCAGTTGAGCAGCCATGCTAGTTCTGTGTGTGCGGGAACGTGGGATTGTACGAAAATAGTAGAATTTTCTAAATCGATGCCGCAAGCTAAATATAGAGCGGCGATAGTGTAAGTGTCGGAGGCCAGGGTTGCTGGATTGTGCGGTGCGGTAATTGCGTGCAAATCTACTACGCAGAAGTAATTTTCGTACTGGCTTTGGTTTTCTACCCAGTTGCGAATGGCACCGAGATAATTACCGAGGTGAAGATTGCCTGTTGGCTGAACTCCTGAAAGAACACGCTTTTTGCCCATGAGAAAAGAAGAGAATTGAAGTCACATTTCTATATTGACACGTTATTTTGATTTCAGATGCTGTTTGTTGAAATTTATAAAAAACTCGTGGAATATCACTCGGCGGTTGAAACCGCGTCTACAGAAATGAAGACTCGGCGGTTGAAACCGCGTCTACGCAAACGAAGACTCGGCGGTTGAAACCGCGTCTACACAAACGAAGACTCGGCGGTTGAAACCGCGTCTACACAAACAAAGTCCGCCTGCGCGGACTGAAGAATTAACGGGGTATTTAAGGTGGATTGTTTTTATAAATCTGTTTAAATCTCCGTCTTAAAAATCTCGCTGTCAACTGTCAACTATTTTTTCGGTTTGGTGCGCCACCAAGTGATGCCCGCTGCGAAAAGGGCGATCGCAAAACTCAACAAAAAGGAGAATGCAAATGGATGCCACTGCATTACAACTGGGATGTGATGGTTTTGGACTGTCTCGAAGAGTTTGTCTGTACCGCTGGATGCGGCGATTCCTCCGGCTGCTAAACCGACGCCGATCGCCTGTACTGTGCTTTCTAGTCGATCGTCCCGATATTTCTCTTTGTCTTCGCTGTTGCGGAGTTCGATTTGGTTGGTGCGATCGCTCCTGGCTTGTTCTATTTCTACTATGCCGCGAATTGAGGCGATCGCCTGGTCGATTAAGTTTGTCCCGTGGCGGAAATATCCTAAGTCGCCGGCTATTTGCGATCGCATATAAGGAGCAATTTTTATCTCAAAATTATTTAATATAGATACTTCTTCCTTATCGATTCCTAGTATATCACAAATTTTCTGCAAAATGTCAGTGTAATTGTTAAGATTTAGGACGATTGTATTGTCATAATCTTCGAGTTTCCGCAGCAGGCGAGTATAAGTTACTGCTTTGCTGAAGAGTTGCTTTAGCTGTTCCTGAAATTCCTGCAATTGGGCGGCAGTTAAGACAGTTCCTCTGGAAAATTGAGCCTGCAATATCTCCATATTTTTCTCAATAATGCGGTATTCGCGATCGAGTTCGCCGTAAATCATGCGGCTGTCTTGAAAAGCTTTGATAATTTTGTTGCGGTGAAATAGTAGGTTGAGTATTTCTTCTTGGCACTTGTTAAAATCTTTGTCTGTTTGTTCGTCGGAAAGCAGCCAGACAAGCAGGTGGCGGTAATTGGCAGTATCGCTAATTTCACCGTATTCAAAAATCGGACTGCCAAATAACTTACCTGAACGGTAAAATACAGGTGGCGAGTCGCTTTGGAATAAAGCATCGCGACATTTATCGGCGAGGGGTTTGAGGGAATCTAAATTATCGGGCGAGTTTTCGGGAAGCCACGCGGTAATCAGGAGAGTTTGACCTAAAAACTTATCATCGCCGTTGATGAGTAAGGATCGATTTAAGTTAAATTTCTTGATGAAACTCACATCTAAATTATCAGCAGTGCCATCTTCTGGGCAACCTATATTTAAGCATAAAGCATAGCTGTCTTGAATTTCCAGCGGTTGGGCAAAACCTTCTATGGGTGGATTGCTGTTGAATTCCAGTAAGACATTTGGTAACAAATCTTCGCGGTAGCTGGGAGAATTTGGCGGGAAAACTAGATCGGGTGTCACCGCTTCATTGGTGAAGTTGGCGAGGATTTTGTCGCAGTGTTTCCACAGAGGATTATTGCTGCCCTTACTGTCATTTTGCAGTTGGAAAGCGTATAAATAGACATTGGGGGCAGAAATTTTATCACTCATGTTATTGGGGCGGTGGCTATGAATTGGGGCGGGGTTTTCTGAGGTTTTCGAGTAATTCTGGATAGCGGTTTGCTAGTTTTGGTTCTTGTGCCTCTTTTTTGGTGGGTTGCGGTTTTAGTTTTCTCTCAAATTTATTGATTTCATCTGTTATTTTAGGATAGTTTGCACACCAATCGCCAAGGGTGTCAGCTACTTCGTTATTCGACTTATCCGCCATCTGGGATATGATATTGCTGAGATTTGCTAAATCGTCAACCGCCCTGACTTGTTCAAATACTTCGGGTTTAGTTTCAACCGCCCTGACTTGTTCAAAGACTTCGGGTTGAGTTTCAAAGACTGCTAGGAAACCAGAAATAAATTGTTCGTCTGTCATTGCTAATTCCTCCGTTGATTATACTAAGGTCAAAGAAACCGGGTTTCTATGATAAATCTCAATTGGAACAGAAAATCTCCGCAGAAACCCGGTTTCTGATACCAACGCTTATTGCCCAACTGCACAGAAAGCCGCCCAGTATACGGGAGACTCATAAGGTTGATAATCCTGTTTGTAACCGCGCCTGTATTTGTCTTGAATCGTGGTTTTGTGTTCGCGACTCAGCAACTGCGACGCTTCCACCCATTCTAGCAAACCTTTAACAGTCACACTCCGCAGCCACAACTGAGATTCCCGCAAAGCAATCGCCACCGGCGGGCGAGTTTCAGACAGGAAAAGCTCATAAAATCTTATCATCAAAATCGCAGTAGATACGTCATTGACAGCCCACAAAGTGCTGAGTATACTCGTCGCCCCAGCATAGAAAAAACCGCTAGTCAATCCGATATACTCATCTGTGGTATTCCTGGCATCGGTTAACCCAGTTTCGCAGGCAGAAAGGGCTACTAAACGGCACTTACTTAACTCCAAATCAAAGATTTCTGTCAGAGTCAGGCATTCTACGATGTCGTAGTTTTCGCCTCGGCGGGAACGAATATAACGCTTTTCGTCGGAGGGAACCCCAGGCTGGGCGGGCACGGGGGCACCGCCCCTACCAAGGGGGGGAGTTTCATTCTCAGACAAATCATCGTTTTGTAGGGGTAGTGCCCCCGTGCCTACCCTCTTCATCAAGGATTTTGCAGGTGTTTCAGGGATTAGGGCGGGCACGGGGGCACCGCCCCTACCA
>NZ_JADEWV010000132.1 GCF_015207455.1 Microcoleus sp. LEGE 07076 | reverse complement strand
GCCATTCAGCATCTATTTTTGCTGACTGTTCTAGTTCTTGTTGAGTTAATTCGCTTTCTGTGGTATAAGCTAAGTCTTCTCCAGTCAGTAGATTTTCGGCTGCAAATTCCTGGGCGTAGGCTAGTTTTTGCTGCAAGTTGGCATCTGGTTGGTTTAATAACATGGCTCGCTGCTGCCGATCGCGATTTCGAGCTTCTATCTGGCTATTTTTCCACTGAATCCAGAAGTACCTGATTAAGGGAATTGTCAGAAATCCGACGCCGTAAATTAGCAGCAGTGGATAAATACCGCTGACGAAAGCGATAAATCCACCTGCGATCGCACTTTTAGTTAATAAATTCCCCAAAACTAGCGCACCAACAAGATTGACGGCTCCCAACCCTGCTGCGAGCATGACTTGGCCCGAGCTGGCGTGGCTGAAACGCCACAGCATTTCTCGCAAATAAGCTGCTACTGGTTGAGGATTTTTTTGGACTGCTGTGGTTTGCAATTGCGGAAAATGATAGACGATTTGTCCTTCGGGACTGACTTCGGGGCGGCCGTCAAAACGCGCCAGAGCCGGTAGCATATATTCTTCGTATTCTAAGGCGTATCCTTGTCCGAGATTGTCGAGATAGGGCGCAATTTGTTCGGCGACGACGGCACCTCGGTTGTTGCGAATTGCGGTAGCAATATCGCTCCACTTGCGCTCTTCTAAATTGTAATTTGGATTGCCATCTCCAAACAGAAAGGAGAAAACTGCTTCCAGAAAACTCATCTGGGGTTTTTGGCCGCTTAAGCGCGATTGCTGCTGGTAGTAAGGTTCGTTATGGTTCCAGTAAAATATCCAGGGTAACTCGTTCCAGAAGTAGGGAAAAAAGAAAAATCCGCCGCCTCTGTTACCGTCGTTTCCGCCTCCGCCTCCGACTCCGCCGTTATTGTCGCTGTTCATGCTGGAGAGTAACATCGTGATAGCCACAAAAATTAAGAGGATGGAAGCTACCAGCACTATGCCAAAAGATACTCGAATCAGGTAAAATAAAATTCGCCAGATTTTTTGCCACCATTCCTGCAACTGCAAGCGGAAGAATTTATTGCGTAAAACATCTCGAAAATTTTTGGGAAATAGGTAGGCAATGTCGCCGGATTCTGCGACTTGCAGGTTGCCGCCTGCTTCGGAGGCGAGGGTTAACAGTTCTCGCTGGGCAAAATTGACATCTAATCCAGCTTTTGCCGCCACGTCTCCAACCGTAACGCGGTAGCCAAGTTGTTCGACGGCTTGCATAATGGTGGGATTCGGAGCCATAGGTTTGTCTCTGTGAAAATTACCCGGTTGTTTTTATTATATATTGCGGGAATTCGAGCTGGTTTTGACTCGCTGGTTTGTGAATTTTTTTGATGCTGCCCTTGACTTTGGGGAGAAATATTGCTAGGGTTTTTCCCGATCGCGCTTACAGTGCGGTCAATAGGTTAAAGAATTGGGGTTTTTTTTTGGCAAGTCTGGCAAGAGTTATTTAAAATGGATGGGACTTGCACTCTTTTGCGCCTCGCCAGCGCGTGTTTTGAGAGTTGGAATTGTGTGCGGTCGGCCGGTGCCAAGCGTCTTCGGCGCAACTCTCAAGCCAAACAGTTGCAAATCTCTTAATAGGAAAACTTTACAGGCTAATGTTTTTGATTGGCCGTTAACCAAAGAATTGAATTATGCCCAGAACTCAACGCAACGATAACTTTATTGACAAAAGTTTCACGGTAATGGCTGATATTATCCTGAAGATTATGCCGGCAAAAAAGCAGGCGAAGGAAGCTTTTGCTTATTATCGGGATGGTATGTCGGCTCAATCTGATGGGGAATATGCTGAAGCGCTGGACAATTATCACGAAGCCCTGAAGCTTGAGGAAGATCCTTACGATCGCAGTTACGTGCTGTACAATATGGGTCTGATCCATACTAGCAACGGCGAACACGATAAAGCTTTGGAGTATTACAGCGAAGCGCTTGAACTGAATCCCAGAATGCCGCAAGCGCTGAACAATATTGCTGTGATTTACCACTATCAAGGGGAAAGGGAAAAGGAATCTGGCAATGTGGAAGCGGCGGAAGGGCTGTTTGACAAAGCTGCGGATTATTGGAAGGAGGCTATTCGTTTGGCACCGAACAATTATATTGAGGTGCAAAATTGGCTGAAAACGACAGGGCGATCGCAAATTGACGTGTATTTTTAACTATGATTGGGAATTGGGAATGGGGAATTGGGCATTGGGCATAGTTAGTAGTTAGTGGTTAGTAGTTATTGATTAGTAGTTAGTAGTTAGTAGTTAGTAGCTTCTCTAATAACAAAAAACAAAAAACAAATAACCAATAACCAATAACCAATAACAAATAACCAATTCCCAATCCCCAATTCCCAATTCCCAATTCCCAATTCCCAATTCCCAAGTTTTATGATTGACAGAGAAGAAGTTCGGAAAGTAGCGAATTTAGCCCGATTGGAATTAACGCCGGAAGAAGAAGAGCAGTTTACTGGTCAACTGAACGGTATTTTGGATTATTTTGAGCAGTTGAGCGAACTGGATACGAGTAAGGTAAAACCGACAACTCGGGCGATCGATGTTAGTAATGTAATGCGATCGGACGATTTGCAACCTTTTGCTGATGGAGAAAGTATTTTGGCCCGAGCTCCCGATCGCGATGGGGAGTTTTTTAAAGTGCCTAAAATTATGTAGGGTGCGTCTGAGATGTTGCACCATTCTCAACAAGCCTTTTTTTATGAACAGGCAAGATGCCTGTTCCACAATCAACTTGATCTTCTGTTTTTTATGAACAGGCATCCTGCCTGTTTCTAAAAATTTATCTTTTGTGGAACAGGCATCCTGCCTGTTTCTGAAAATTTATCTTCTGTGGAACAGACATCTTGCCTGTTTCTGAAAATTTATCTCCAGTGCAACAGACCGGAAAGTCTGTTTTTGAGAATAGTGCAACAGATAATATTGCGTCCGCGAATGTGCTAAATTCTCACTCCAAAAGATGCGGCCAATTCCCGTTCTGGCTGCATACCAACTGTCGGCGGCATCGATCGATTTGCTACCTGTTCGATCAATTGTAATTGCTGCGGCAGCATTTTAGCTAAACTGTAGCGTTCTAGGGCGGTTTGACGGGCATTGACGCGAATTTCTGCCATGCGGGTAGGATGGTCTAAAACTTCATCAATGCGATCGGCTACTTGTTTCGGCGAGAAGTAATCGACTAGCAAACCGTTTTCTCCATCGCGGATCACTTCTCTGACTGGCCCGGTGTCGGAACCGATTACTAAACATCCTGCCGATAAAGATTCAATCATCGACCAAGATAGCACGAAAGGTCTGGTTAAATAAACGTGTGCGTCGGATGCTTGAATTACTTTTAAATACAGTCCGTAAGGTAGCGGCCCGACAAAGTGCACTCGCGACAAATCTAGCGGCACTTTTTTTAGCATATAGTCTTTGTAAGACTCGCCGTTGGGTAAGGAACGGCCGTAACAAACTCTGTCTGACCCAACAATTACAACGTGACAGTTGGGGCGGCGTTCTTGCAAATAGGCGATCGACTCAATCAACTCTGGAAAGCCCCGGTAAGGTTCCATTCCCCGCGATACGTAGGTGACAATTTCATCAACGCCGGACAAATCTAAGTTGGGCAAAATTAGTTTAGCGCCCGGATTTGGTTTAAAGTAATCGGTATCTACGCCGTCATGGAGTACGGACAATTTTTGTTGTAATTCTGACGGAAATTGCGATCGCTGCCAGTATGTCGGCGACAAACCCCAATCGCAAGAATATAAATCGATCAAAATCGGCGCATTTTTGATTCTAATTCTCGCCATGTCGTCAACTGTTAAAGGTTCCGCCGGGTCGAAATCTGCGTCGGAACCGATCGAGTGATAAAACCACTCGAAATAACACAAAAGCGGCGTATTTGGGAAAGCTTCTTTGACAAACAGTGTCGGCCCCCAACCGGAATGTCCGCAGATAATATCGGGTACAAAACCGTCCGCTTTGAGTTGTTCTGCCATTCTAAATACGGCTTGTCCGTAGATGACGGCACTTTCTAAAGGGCGGACGTATTGGTGAGTTTGCGGGTTGGGTTCGCGGCTGGGGGTAAATGCTGCTTTGCGAACGCCGGGAATTTCCCATTCGGGACGCTCGTTTTTAGTGCCGAAAACAATCTGATTTTTGGGATTTTCGCCTAAAGCTGTGATAATGTGTCGATACTGGGCGGGGAAGTTTGGGTGAAGAAATAATGCTTTCATTGAATGTTGACTGTTGACTGTTGACTGTTGACTGTTGACTGTTGGCTGTTGGCTGTTGGCTGTTGGCTGTTATTATTGGTGATTTCTTAACTCTTACCAATCACAATTAACTAATGACTGATGACTGATGACTGATGACTACTAAGAGGGCGGGCACGGGGGCACCGCCCCTACTAACTGACTAATGACTGATGACTGATGACTCCTAACTACTGACTGGTGCTTTGCAGATCCAGACGCAATCTCGCGGGACTGATTCGGTATTTTTCAAGATGATTTCATAGTTTAAATGGTTGAGAAAATTTTCCATAATTGTATCGGTCATAACTGAAAATGCTGTGCCATCTCTGCGTCCCAATAAGTTTTTGTCCCACTCGTCGGCGAATTTTTGCCAACCTAAATCGCTGAGAATATTGCCGTGGTGAAAGACGCAAAGACGATCGCCCCGCAGCAGTTTGGGAATGCGAGTCAGGTAGTTGAATATGTCTACCGGCTCTACGTGTACCATTGTATCGTAACAAAAGCACACATCGGCTGCACCTGGAGCGATGCCGTCTAATGTTAAACCGTCGAGTTTGACGTAAGCAACGCGATCGTCTCCCAAGCGCGATCGGGCGGCTTGCAGCATTTGACTGGAAATGTCGGCGCAAATTAGTCGATCGCAATATTTCAGCAGCAGCGAACCTGTTTTTCCGCCGCCGATACCAATTTCTAAAACCCTATGTTCTTTTTTGATATACGGTGCAATAAATTGCTGTTCGATCAGCGCTTCGTATGCGGCTAAGGAGTTGGCGGCACCGGCAGCTTTACCTATCCATTCGTCGCCAATATGGGCAAGTTCGGCATTAGTTTTTTGCCACTGTTGGGCGTAACTGTCCCATGCGGTTTCATAATCTACTCTTGGGCGATCGGTCATTTTTTCATCATTCATTTTTGATTGTTTTATAGTATAGATGTCTGGATTTTCAATATGTTCCGCAAGTCTTCATTTCTCATTCCCCTGTGCAACCAATTATATCAAATCCGGTCTTCATTGGAATGATTCATCTCTCCATTCTCTCCCTCTGTGTCCTCTGTGTTCTCTGCGGTTTAATAATTCCGGTACAGCCGGATTTGATATTACCAATTATCAATGCCCAATGCCCCATGCCCCCATGCCCAATGACTAATGACTGCTGAAATATGCTTCGCAGAAAATCTCTGCATAAGCTTGAGTCATTTCCTCAAAAGTATTCAGTGAATCCAAGACATATTTAGCGTTTTCAGCTAACTGCTGCCGCAATGATTTATCCTCCAATAAACTCATCAAAGCTGCCACTAATTCGTCCGGGCGATCGGGGGTATAAAACAAACCGTTAATTCCCGGCCGCACTTGTTCTCTAATCCCAAAAACAGGTGTTGTAATAATTGGTAAATCGCACGCCATCGCCTCCAAAATCACTCTCGGAAAACTTTCGACACGAGAAGTACAAACAAAAATATCCGCCGCTTTGTAATATTTTACAGTATCTGAAGTTTCAGAAACTACTGTCACCCTTTGCCGCAACTCTTCTGGCAATTCGCCCACCATATCAGCTAATTTGTTGCTGTAAATACTCGGGCGATCGCCCACAATGAAACACCTAATTTTATCGTGCCATTTTTCAGGTAAAAGTGAAAGTGCCTTAACTAAATCCTGCTGACCTTTGCGTTCGCACACTGTCCCCAGTAGCAAAATTACCACATCTTCCGCTGCAACACCTAAACTTTTTCGGGCAACTTCTGAATTGTCCAAATTTTCCAGTTTGCTCAAATCTAAGCCGTTGTGAATCACTGTAAAATTGTAGTGGCTGTTGAGAGGCAAATACCTGTCCCGCGTAGCATCCGCCACAAAAATTACCTTGTAAGGAAAGCGGAAACACTCCAAAGCTCTCGCCGCAATCTCCGAACCAAACCTGTTAAAATAAGTTTGCCAAGGTTCGCTTTCGTGCACGTTCCACACCGCCGGAATTCCGATTTCCTGCGCCGCATCAACTACAAAGAAGTTTTCTAAAGTGTTGGCATAAATTGCATCTACTTTTAAACTTTCAATTTCCTTGCTAAAACTGCGTACAGCTTCATCGTAAGCCTCGCGCAGATAGATGTGTTCGAGAGGATTGTCGCGCACAATTACTTCAATTCCCTGCTGTTCGTAAGCTTGACGGAGGGGGCCGTCTGTCGTGCAAAGTACGATCGGCACAATCGCACCCTCAGCAGCCAATTTCACCGCAATTTCGTACTGGTGCAGCGGCGCACCCGTAAAATCCAGCGAATTACTGCACATCAAAACTTTGATAGGATGAATCAGATTCTCTGCTTCTCCTACCAACAAACCACCATCGGAAACTTCCAGTGTACAACCTTCTTCCCTCTTCCCTCTTCCTTCTTCCCTCTTCCCTCTTCCTTCTTCCCTCTTCCTTCTTCCTTCTTCCTTCATAAAAAACCGTCTCGGTTGAATATGAAAATACTCATCTTCCAAAGACAAATGAGGGCTGTAAAAACAATCATTTTTTCCCGCATACTTGCGCCTAAAAGCCGCCACTTCTTGAGGATTGTCAGTAAAACCCCTAGAAGTTCCCTCTTTGTGCAACAACTCCGCATCGGGACAGTAAACGCACCGATAACCGCGTTCTAACAATCGGTATCCGTAATCTGCATCGTTGTAAGCAACAGCAAAATTTTCCTCATCAAAACCGCCCAATTCTAAGAACAATTGACGCGGAGTAATCGTGCAAGCCGCTGTTACCGCCGAATAATTTCGCGCCACCATTGCTTGAGAAAGATAGCCTCGATTATCCTTGTCCATCAACTTAAAAGCGTGACCGGCCAAACCGTGATGCAGCCCGTGAATTATTCCAGCGTGCTGAATTCTGCCGTCGGGATATAACAGCCTCGCGCCCACTGCACCAACATCGGGAATTTGAGCGTATCCCACCATTTGGCTCAGCCAGCGCGGGTTGATTACTTCAGTATCGTTGTTCAAAAACAATACATATTCGCTGTCAACTTTCTCGACAGCGCGGTTGTTAATTGCCGCAAAACTAAATTTGCCTCCAGGATTTTTGATCCGCAAAATTTGGCAATTTAATTGCTTTAAATATTCTAGAGTTTTGGGGTCGTCGCTTTCGTTATCAATGACGGCAACTTGATAATTTTTGTATGTTGTATTTTCTAAAGAATCCAGACAGGATTTCAGCAGTTTTAATTGATTTTTAGTAGGAACAATCACAGTTACTGACGGGCCATCATCCGGGAAATCTTGGGCAAAGATGCCCAAATTTTCTTTGGTAGCCCAGGCGTGTTGAGCGACATTTCCCTTGATGTTTCTGCGGTTTAGTGCGTCTTGAATTGCTTTTTGACCTGCGGCAAAACTGGCTGGTTTCGCTGCCCCAGATACTGCTGTAGAACCGGGTGCTGTTCGCCAGTGATACAGCACTAGCGGCAGGTGGGCGACGCGGCGACAAATTTCGGTCGCTCTTAAGGCAAAATCATAATCTTGCGAGCCTTCAAAGCCTATTCGCAAACCGCCTATTTGTTCAAATATTTGTTTTCTTACGGCGCACAAATGACCTAGATACATATAGGAAAGCAGCAGTTCCGGCGACCATTCTGGTTTAAATTGCGGGGAAAATCGGCGACCTTTAGTGTCGATTTTGTCGTCGTCTGAGTAGAGAAAATCGGTGGTTGGATGGGTGGCAAAATATAAGGCGACTTCGCCTAATGCGTCGGGAGTTAGTTCGTCGTCGTTGTCTAAAAACAGGATGATGTCGCCTGTGGCGAGGGCGGCGGCGCTGTTGGTGGCTGCGCTGATGTTGCCGTTTTCTGTGCGAAATTTGATGCGGATACGATCGTCCTTTTGGGCCCAGTCTTTTAAAGTTTCAGCAACTGCGGAATTGGTACTGCAATCGTCGGCGATGCAGAGTTCCCAGTTTTTATAGACTTGATTGATGGCGCTGTCGATCGCACTTTCGAGAAAATCTATCTGCGGGTTGTAAACTGGCATTACCACCGAAATCTTGGGCAGCGCTTCCCCACAGGATTTTAACCGAGAAATCAAGTAATCGCGCGATCGCCCATTCCACTGATTCACCCGTAGCCAAGCATCATACCTATCAATCGGTGAGGCAAGCACAAAACCCGCTGGCGGCAGCAAATCCCCCGGCGCAGTCAACTGTTTTTGCTGCCGATAAATCTTCCCCAACTGGCGAATCACCTTCACAATTTCCCAAGGCATCGGCACAATTCTGCCGAGACGCTGTTTTCTCTCCCTCGCCCGCTGCCGAATTGCCTCTACAAAACTCGAAAACTCCTCCAATTTATCAGCACTTCGCTGCCAAATATAGTTGCGTCGCACCGTCAACATTTTCGGCGCTTGAAAATACAAAATTTCCCCTGTTTCTAACTCAGCTTGCAGCGAAACGTGCCATTTGCCAGGAGGTAAATCTACAAGGGCTTCAAAGCCGCTTTCGGAACTGTTTACCCAGTCAGGAAACACTTCGCCGACATCTTTTCGGCGCAAACCATAGGCGCATTCTACAGAAGTACCGCCGCACAAAAAATTCAATTTAGCAATTTTGCGATCGTGGTGACAACACCAACCTGCAAACAAAATTTGACCCTGACGCTGTTCCCACACCACCGGTACATCTAACGATGCTTGAATCGTTGAAACTAACAGCGGGTAAGCAGCAAACAAATGCCATTTTCCTCGCTCGTCTTGCGCTTCTAGCACGACCTCGTGCCGTCCGGCAGGCGCTTGCAATTCAATTGTAAAACCCGAGTTTTTCGCACTCGCAATATTAGAATGTGCGGCGGCTATATCACTTCTTTCTAGACCGCAAACAGCGGCAAAACTCTTGTCTTCTATTCGGGCGCGGACTGCTTTAATGTTTGTTTTTGTGTTAAACACCCAACCCACAATTCTCAGGTTGGACTCGCTAACTTGCCAAGTAGTGGGTTGGTCTAACGAAAAAACAAATTTTGGAAACAAGTCGCGGATTCGGCGCTGAAACTTCCACCATTTTTCTCTTAGTTGCCACCAGCCAGAAGACTCGATCGCAGCAAGTTTTGCCTGGACTATTTCATTCTCTCTGCGCGAATTTTCCAAATATTCCAAAGTTTCTGTTAGTTTTTCTTTGGTTTTACTTTGTACTGTTTCCAACCACACTAACTCAGCTAACTTTTGATCTAATTTGAATTCTTTTTCTTCAAACTTTACCTGAGTTTCTCCTAATTCTGCTTCTAGTTCCAAGACTTTTGCTAAAGCTCTTTGAAATTGCGATTCTTTGCCTGCAAGCTGTACCTGAGTTTCTCCTAATTCTGTTTCTAATTCTAGCAGTTTTGCTAAAGCTTCTTGAAAATTTAATTCTTTACCTGCAAGCTTTACTTGAGTTTTCCCTAATTCCGCCTCCAATCCCAACACTTTCGCCTGAGCTTGATGAAATTGTTGTTGCCACTGTTTGATTTCTAAATTGCTGGTTTTTTGCTGTTTTTCTAGCAAGCGAATTTTTAGCCAATCTTCAAAAGGCCCGACAGGAGATGCGGGGAAATGAATCACTTTGTCCTTCGCCAAATTCGATTCGCTGCCCAGATTGCCCGCTTGGGTTTCCAAAATTTGATATAGTTCTAATGCTTCGGGAAAATATTGTTCTATTAAACTCGGTTTGTGACTTTTGACAATATCGCTGACTAATAAAGATGCTTCAAAATTGTCGGCTGGTATCGCACCTAAGTTAACGTTAAATTTTTCGTTGACTCTAGAAATAAAAAGTTCGGGAGTGTTGCCGATCGGGTAAACGTTCGCTAGCAGACAGCGTTCGGGAAAACTTTCGTACAATTCTAAGACTTTTTGGTTGTAGTGCAGCCACATTTTTACTGCCATTTCGGGATGCTGCAGCAAGCTGACATCGGTTCCCCGGCGGTACAGCGAATCGACTACTTCCCAGGGCGATCGATAAACGCAGATAAAATTAGCTTCGGGGAGCAATTTCAACCAAAAATCCCAAAATAAAGCGGTTCGCGGGTCTTTCCAGCCCCAATGCTTCTGAGGAAGTTGATTTTGGTCGTTAGCGCAGCCCTCGGAGAGGATCGCCCTTTTAGCCATTTCCACATATTCCGCTGCTACCGGAATTGTTTTTTCCAACGTACAGCCGAGTTCATCTATGCCGTGCGATCGTAAAACACTCTTGTGAAACTCCACAAAATCAACATTCTCGAAATGACCTTTCACATTTCCCACCGCCGGGCCCACCAACTTTTTACCAATATCAACACCGACTTTCTGAAACAAAGAAGCCGTTAAAGACGTACCGGAACGGTGCATTCCAGTAATAATAAAAACCGACGGTTTGCTGTCATTTGTACTCACAATTTCTCTCCCTCGCCCTAATTCCACACCAATTTTACTCCTTACACTCTTTTCCCAAAAAATGCAACTTTAGGCAACATTTCAACCCTCAGTCCATCATTGGTATCCCCAATCTAAAATCTCACATTTAAAATTTTTTAATTTTATTCTCCCGCTAAGCCCAGCATCTGCCTGACTTGAAACCAGCCGCTTCTCAGCTTCCAGAACTTGCTGCTTTCCATTGCCAAAACTCGATTCTGCGATCGATCTAATTCTTGCTTGACATTAATTAGCTGATTTTCAGTTTGCTCCAACTGCATTTGCACAGATACTAACTGAGTTTGAGTTTGTTCCAATTGCGTGTGAGCTGAGACTAACTGAGTTTGAGTTTCTTCCAACTTAGTTTGAGTTTCTTCTAACTTTGGTTGAGTAATCATTAACTTATTTTGACTTATCTCCCATGCTATCTTAGCTGCCGCTAACTGAGTTTCAACCAACTTTAGTTTTTCGTGAGTAGAACCCAACAAAGACTGCGATTGCCTTTGGCCCACCAGCGATTTCACGCTGCAATTTTCCAGAATCCATTCCCAACCGCAGTTATTGATTGCTTTAACTGTTAACACATCCTCCGGTGCCACAGTATTTTTCGGTAAATAACAGTTCCAACCCGACTGCAAAATTGCATCTTTTTGAAAATAGTCAGCCACATCCCGGCGATCGTAAAAAGGCTCACACCTCTGCACCAACTCACCGTTTACCAGCACTTGCACCTCCTCAATTCGGCCGCCAACATTCACATCAGCCGCCCAACCTTCCAGATACAAATTCTGCTTGTTGGTAAAAGCAGCAACATCAACATATCCTCCCGGGTGGTGAGAAAATTTTAATTCCGAAAAATCTCTAACCAGCTTATTTGTAACAACATACAAATCCTGAAACCTGCATATGCCTTTTTTGAGCCGGTGAACAAAAGCTTTCCCGCCGCTAACTTTACCGACAATTTCTCTCACAAACTTTTCAGTTACATAAGTTGTGCCGTATTCCTCCTTGTCCAAAGACTGACTTTCGCTTTCGGCACTAAACAAAATACCGTTAGCAGGCATTTCTATGTGAGCAGGAAGCAAACAATCGCCGTGAACGCTAAACATCAAAATGCCGTTAGGAGTCAACAAATCATACAAGTTTTGGAGCCAACTCGTAAAAGTTCTTTCCGGGATATGGCTGAAAAAAGAATTAGCCAGAATGCAGTCAAATTTTCGGTCAATTAAATAGTTTTCCGGTTGGCCTGTCGAAACAATACCGTTAACCCCCAAGTATTCAGTTTGAAACTTGACCGCGTTAGCATAAATATCAGAAACCCAAATTTGCTCCGGCGGCATTTCCTGAATCAAAAATCGGGTAAATCTACCGTAACCGCAGGCAAAATCTAGAAAAGACGGTACATTTTCAAAGCCGCCAAAATGCCAATCCACAACTTGTTTGACGGCATCCCGGATGCGCCGCCCGATCGCATAATAGCGCACCAAAGCTCGATCGCGATCGTCTTCATTCCCTGCATCTTCCTTGGCATTGCTCAAGCTAAACAAATACATTTCATCATCTTCGCAGATGTTCAGTTTAAAATCTTCGGGAAACTTAGCTTGCTCTCGAATCAATGCTTTGATTACCGGATTTTCGACTAAATTTAAATTGAGATTGCTCATTATTTTTACAACTTTTTTACAGGAATTATTACAGCGCTTCGGTTGACTGTTCTTTCACCAGCCAATCAGAATCAATCACAACAGTTAAACACGGTTCGATCAGCAAGTCAACGATGCCGTTACCGCAGGACTCAGTACAAGACTGAACTCTAAACATCGCCACATCAACGCAGCGATCCAGATAACTCAAATCCCCATCTACAGTTCCCACAACCCCGGCATTCAAAAAATAAACCCCCGGATTCAGCAAACATTTAAACTGAAACTTGACAACAATTGTCGTTCCCGCTTCCACATATCTAACTGACTGACTAGAAGCCTTCAAAGAAGCACCAGCCAACTCAAAACCGCTAATCGTTTTAATCAACATTCCAAACCTCACCTTGGAAGTTGACCGCGAGAAAGTAACAGAGTAAGTGTAAACATAATCTTGACGGCCGAGCAAGTGATTTACCACATTTCCCTTCAGCGTTTCGATGTGGGGGTTGATAATTTCCGCTCCGCGAGACGGATACCGCACCGTATTAGACGGTATCATCCCCGGATCGAAAAATTCATCATAATGTTCCTTGGGTTGGGAAAGATATTGTTCGGGTTCAACCTCGGTTTTTGTGCTATCTAAATTAACATCCTGAAGAGTTTTTTCACTTTCCTGTTTTGTCAGTTGGTTGAGAACTCGAATATCTGACTTCAACTCCAGAACCCGATCCGGATCGGCATAAATCAGCTTTTGATACTTAGAAATTACCACCTTCGGCGTGTGAGCGAGCAGCAATTCTCCGCTATCCATTAAAATCGCCGACGTACAAAGCTGCACCACAGAAGTAGCAGCGTGAGAAACAAATAAAATCGTTCCGCCGCCTTCTTGAATGCTTTGCAATCGGGCAAAACACTTGCGCTGAAAAGCTTCGTCGCCCACAGATAGCGCCTCGTCAACCACTAAGATATCTGGCTCAACGCTAGTCGCAACGGCAAAAGCCAGCCGGACAAACATACCGCTAGAATAGGTTTTGACTGGCTGGTCGATGAAATCTCCAATGTCGGCAAAAGCAGCTATTTCGTCAAACTTTTCTGCGGTTTCTTTGTGATTGAATCCGAGTATTTGAGCGTTGAAAAACACATTTTGCCGCCCGGTAAATTCCGGGTTAAACCCGCTTCCGAGTTCCAACAAAGCGGAGACTCGCCCTTTTACCTGAACGCTTCCTGCGGTGGGTGTCAGCGTCCCTACAATTATTTGCAAGAGAGTGCTTTTTCCCGAACCGTTGCGACCGACGACTCCTAGGGTTTGTCCCTGAGCAATTTCGAGATTGATGTCGTGGAGGGCCCAAAATTCATCAGCAAGTTTTTTGGTTGGATAAATAATTTCCTTTAAGCGGTCTCCTGGACGATCGTACCGCTTAAAGCATTTGGAAACATTTTTTAGTGAAATTACATTTTCTGTCATCCGATTTTATATTTGAGATTTGAGATTTTAGATTGATATTATGTCTGTTAGAACAAAAAATAGGTTTGCTCGTTGGGAATGCGAGTCCTTTGATTTTTTTACGCGGACTCGCATTCCTGACTACGAACCTCGATCGCGATTTTCGATGGTAGATTGCATTTAAATGTAAAACATATTACAGCACGTCAGCAAAAGCGGGACGCAAACGCCGGTAAACTGCTAAACCCCCACAAAATATAGCAGCCGAAATTAGGGTGGCGACACCCCATTCGCCCCAGTGTTTGACTTCTCCCAGCAGGATGAGGTCTCGATAAACCTCGGAGATGGCGGCCATTGGATTCAACCAAAATATCCACGCTCGCCATGCTTCGGGGATGATTGATGCTGGGTAGACGATCGGCGTCAAATAAAACCAAAAATTTAGAATAACACCTAATGTCTGAGGAATGTCTCGCAAAAACACGGTTAAGCCGGCCGTCAAATATCCCAAGCCGGCTGTGAGCAACAACTGAGGCACCCAAACCAGTGGCAGCAAGCATAAAGTAGCGTTGAGCTTTTGCGAGGATACTGCTACGATCAGAATCAAGGCTGCTAAACCGAGAGAACTTTCAATAAAAGCTGTAAAAATCGGCACCAGGGGCAGCAAACCGAGGGGGAATACTACTTTTTTGACTAAATTTGGCTGCCCTACCACCGATACTCCCGACTTGATCAAACCGCTGGTGAAGGCACTCCAAGGCAGCAAACCTGCAAACAGCCAGACTCCAAATGTAATGTCGCTGTTTTCCGGGAAGCCTGCAAGTTTGAGCTTTACCTTGAGGACGATCGAGAATACGTATGTGTAAATCACCAATTGCGATAGCTGGTTCAGCAGTGGCCACAAATTGCCCAGAATCGAGCCTTTGTATTGAGCTTCCAAGTCCCGGCGTACTAATGTTGCCAGCAGGTTCACCTTCGCCCAGCGCTGGCTGTTTGCCTCCTGCCTGCTGCCGGCCGTTCGGGCTTTTCGGGCAACTCCTTTCACCGATCTGTGCAATTTTTTCGCCCTCGTTCACTACCTTCACACCTAAATCAACTCGATCTGCGATCGTGCAGCTTTTGCTAAACCGCAATTATTCCACAGCCCCGCCGTTTTGATCAAGCATCTGTCACAAGAGCGAAGGATGTTATTTTAGTCGATCGCCGATCGAACTGCCGAACCGATCGCTAGTTTTTGCTCGCTGTCGTAGCCCCACCGCACAAAAAACTCCTCATACTCGCCGCTGGCACTCTGCAAACTTGCCAGCATTTGCGACGCTATAGTTTTACAGGCAGGCATTTGCAGGATTTGAATTAAATTGCGCGATCGCTCCTGCACTTTAGCAGAACCCGCCGCCATTTCCTCGTTTTGATGGCGCGAATGATGCACCACCATTGCCGCCGACATCGCCACATTTTTCACCAGCAGTTCTGCTACGATCTCAGGAGCCGATCGCAGCGCCTTGATCACTCCGGGTGACGGCCGGTCTGCCACCTGTCCCTCCTCCGTTAGATAGGTGACAAAAAACCCCCGAGCACCGTTGGAAGTTTTCACCAGAGATTTAACAGCTTGCTCGATCTCGGCCTCTAAAAGTCGATCGCCCTCAATCAAAGACAGTAAAGATTGAGTCAGCTCGATCGCCCCGTCAAAAGTTATGCTTTCCGAGGCTAATAAAGAAGATGGAATACTCATAACCCACTCAAACAATCTAAATATTCTGCTAATAATTGTAAACAATTCCCGCTGCCCGATCGCAAATAAATATGGCTATAATTTCCTCCAAACAACAGCCTCCCGACCCAAATCTACCTGAAGACATAGCCCCAGCCCCCCGCCAAAAAGCCGCCAAACCCAAAGCGGAATCACTGGTAGAAGCGCAAGAACTACCCGACGAAATCAACAGCAAACAAGACGACAAAATCCGGCCACAGCGTTTAGCTGAATACATCGGCCAAAAAGACTTGAGAGAAGTTTTGGCGATCGCAATTGCAGCGGCAAAATCCCGCGGCGAACCGATGGATCACCTATTACTTTACGGGCCGCCCGGGTTGGGCAAAACCACAATGTCGCTAATTCTAGCAGCAGAAATGGAAGTTGAATGCAAAATCACCACCGCCCCAGCCCTAGAAAAACCGCGAGATATTGTCGGATTGCTCGTCAACCTCAAAGCAGGCGACGTGCTGTTTATCGACGAAATTCACCGATTATCTAAAGTTAGCGAAGAAATCCTCTATCCGGCAATGGAAGACTGCCGTTTAGATATTACGATCGGTCAAGGAAAAAGCGCCAAAATCCGCAGCATTCCGCTGAAACCCTTTACCTTAGTAGGCGCCACCACCAAAGTTGGGTCACTGACATCTCCATTGCGCGATCGCTTCGGCTTGATCCAAAGATTGCGCTACTACGAAATAGACGAACTAAGTTTAATTGTCCAAAGAAGCGCCCAAGTTCTCGACACTCAAATCACCCCAGAAGGAGCAGCAGAAATTGCCCGCCGAGCTCGCGGCACCCCCCGCATCGCTAACCGCTTGCTGCGCCGAGTCAGAGACTACAGTGAAGTCAAAAACTTAAAGCCAATTAGCGCCGAAGTTGCCTCCGTCGCCCTCGAATTGTTCAACGTCGATCCGCTAGGTTTGGATTGGACAGATCGGTGTCTTTTGACAGCAATGATCGAAAACTTTAACGGCGGCCCGGTTGGTTTAGAAACTCTCGCGGCTTCCACAGGAGAAGACGCTCAAACAATTGAGGACGTATACGAACCTTACTTAATGCAAATCGGATTTTTGCAGCGGACAAGTCGGGGCAGAATTGCCACAGCGGCGGCTTGGAAACACTTAGGTTTACTCGACTCAAGAGCATAAACAAATGGTACAGATACAAACAAAAACACTAACTTTGTCAGAGTTTCTCAAACTGCCAGAAACAGAACCAGCTAGCGAATATATCAACGGTGAAATTATCCAAAAACCTATGCCACAAGGAAAAGATAGCCGGATTCAAGGTGAATTAGTTCCAGCTATTAATCTCGCATTAAAAAATCAGAAAATTGCCCTAGCTTTTCCAGAATTGCGGTGTACTTTTGGCGGGCGCTCGATCGTGCCAGATGTCACAGTATTTACTTGGGAAAGAATACCAGTTGCTCAAAATGGGGATGTTGCTAATGTATTTGAAACTTACCCAGATTGGACAATTGAAATTATGTCTCCAGGCCAGAGTCAAACTAAAGTAACTGGGAATATTTTACACTGTTTGAAAAACGGCACTAAAATGGGTTGGCTGATCGATCCGATGGTGCGATCGATCTTAATTTATCCCCCGGGAAAGCAACCGGAACTTTTAGCAAAACCCGAAGAATTGTTGCCCGTTCCAGATTGGGCAGCAGAATTGCGGCTGACGGTAGGAGATTTATTTGGGTGGTTGAAACTATAGCCTTTCTGTGCTGTGGTATGAGGTACTATCCGGGATAGGCCCGCTCCGGGCATACCTCACCACGCGATCGAACCGCTATATAGCAG
>NZ_JADEWV010000131.1 GCF_015207455.1 Microcoleus sp. LEGE 07076 | reverse complement strand
GGATTGGGAATTGGGAATTGGGGATTGGGAATTGGGAATTGGGAATTGGAAATTGGGGAACAAATAACCAATAACCAATAACCAATAACCAATAACCAATAACCAATAACCAATAACCAATAACCAATAACCAATAACCAATAACCAATAACCAATAACCAATAACCAATAATTATTTTAGAGAAACTTGCCAGCCTTTTTCTGTTTTTTTGAGCTGGAGAGAAGCGCAGGATTGCAAGAATTTAGGAAATTTTCTACCGATGTTAAATTCTTTAATTATTTGGGTAATTTGTTTGCCGTACTGTCTGTGAAATTCGCTGCCTAGATTGGAGAGAAATACAGAATTATCAGGAGAGTTGCCGGTTAAGTCGCTAACTATTTTGACGAGAGCTGTTTCCAAGTCTTCGAGAGAATTAATGTCTGTCAATTTTGCAGGTGCTGCTGCTTGGGTGTTATTTGAATTTTCTTTGTTATTAAGTATTGGCGGCTGGGGGGGCAATTTAACTTCAAAAATGGTGACATAAGTTTGAAATTTTTCTGAGGGTTTGTGGAGAACAAACTCGGTCGGATATTTGAGGAATATCTCTCTGGTTTTATTGCCTAGCAAATGTTTTTCTGCCAATTGATTCAGGGCTAAACCGTAATTTTCTTTAAATAAAGCTGAGACTGTAGAAATTTTTATCCACTGAGATGAGGTGCGCTGTTGCTCTTTTTTGATTAATTCTTTGAGCTGAATAACTAATTGTTCTAGGGGTGTGATTTCCGGTAAGGTTACGAGGGAATGGGTTTCTATTTGCCCGGTTTTGCTGTTTAAAACTATGATTTTATCTATTTGCTTGCGGACTTGAAATACGGTTAATCCGTGGGCTTGAAGTGTATTGCTGAGGTGGGTGAGGGCGCGATCGGACGAACAGACAAAAATCTCTTTTGCTGTGGGATAATGTACGAAAATCGATGCGCCGACTGTAGCCATTTTTAAGTCGGCGCTGTCTTTGCCGGGGGGGACGTGAATCAGTTGATAGCCGCGCTGGTGAAATTCGGCATCTTTTTTGCCCATGCTGCGCCAGTTGGCAAAGGCAACTTTGATTTGGATGGGATAGTGGCAAATTCCCTCTAGGAATTTTTCGGTTTCGATGGTGAGTTGTAAGTTTTCGACATCTAGCAACAAGATGGCGATGCCGACTGGAAGCGAATTTGTTTGATTGGCGGTGGGAGTTGGAGGTTTTGGGGAAATTGAGTTTTGTGATGGGGCTGGTGCTGTTTGGGGTGTGGCTAGCTGCTGAATTTTGGCAAATAATTTGCTGAATTGAGGTGAATTAATGAATTGTGGAATCAGCAGAATTTGGAGATAGTTTTTGGCTGTCTGTAGCAGGGAATTTGTATCGCTGGCTACTTTGAAAGTTTTGGTCAATTTTGCCATCAAAATTAACTGAAATTCAGGTTTTGCCCAGGGGGTTTTCCTGTATTTTTCAGCTATCCATTCGGGATGTTGTTCGTGAATGGAAGTTAGTGTTTGAGCGATATAGCGACTGATGGCGCTGACTGCGACGGATTCTTGAGTCGCTGGTAAGGGAGTTCGATCGGGCATGGCCCTCTACAATGCGGGATGGTGTCTCAATCTATCATAATGTTAGTTTCTTGCCGGCTGCCGGACGATCGCCCGCAAAATTAAACCGACAGCAATTAACGCCAATCCTGTCAGCCAAATTTGCCTCTCTACCCAAAAAGCCAGAAACAGACACGCAGCCAATCCCACCCAAGCCAGCCACTTGGGGTAAAGTCTTTGGGCGGGGGGAAGCCGCAGCGCGGCGAGGTTGGTGATGGCATAATATATCAGAACGTTAAAGGCGCTGAAAGACCAAGTGATTTTAACATTGCCGACGAGGATTAAAAGTGCGATCGTAATTTCCACAACCACCACAGCTACATAAGGCGTTGTCTGCGAAGGATTCAGCTGCGTTAAGACTCTGGGCATATCCAGACGCCGCCCCATCGCCAGCCAGACGCGCGACAAGCCTAAAATTAGGTTCAACAAGACTCCCAGCATGGCAGTAATTGCGCCGACAGCTAGCAGTTGAGAAACTCCGGGAGTGGGGAAACTGCGGGCGAGGACTTCCAAGGGTGCAGCCGTGTCGCCTGTTTGTAGGGACAATTTATCTGCTCCCCCCGCGCCTGCGACAACTATTGCTACCGCCATGTAAAGCAGCATTGTCAGCACCAAAGTAAAAATTATGGCTTTGGGAATGGTTTTACTCGGTTCCCGCACTTCTTCGCTCATTGTGGCGATGCGGCCGTAACCGGTGTAGGCGACAAACATTAGGGCGGTGGCGTGGAGGATGGAGCCGATCGAACTATCATTTTGTACAGTAGCTATTTCCCATCTGATTTCTGGTAAACCAGCAGCGATAAAGACAGTCAGAGATAAGAGTGTAACTGAGACTGTGACAGTATTGGCGATGTTCGATCGCCTGATGCCGGTCAAGACGATTAAAGTTAGGGCGGCCAGGGCAACCAAAGCTGTTAGGATGAGATAAGTGCGATCGGCTACACCAACTGCACTTAAAAAATATCCCGCAAAACCCAAAGCAGCAGTAGCAGCCGAAGCCGTTTTAGCTAACACAAACATCCACCCTGCAGTAAAACCCAGCCAAGGATTGAGATATTTGTAACCATATTCATAAGTACCGCCACTAACAGGGTGACTCGCCGCCAATTGAGCGCTGTTAAGACCATTGCACACACCAACTAAAGCAGCAACAGCCACAGCCCAAATCACTCCCGCCCCCGCAATTTCCGTCGCTATCCCGATACTCACAAATACTCCCGTGCCCACAATCGAGCCGAGGCCCATGAGAGTTGCACCGAAAACACCTAATTCTGGCTTTAACAGAGAGGGAGACATAATTACACTAAGGTAAGTTTAATACAAATATGTAGCTGGGGACACCATCATGTTTATTGTTCAGCACTTTCCTGCGGAGTTCGGAAACCCGGTTTCTTTTTGGATAGCTTGTTGCCAAACTTAATGGTTATCTGTAAGCCTTGCGAACAATTTGGCTGGCTGGAAAACTTTTCATTATCCTGATTGGTGGTATAAAAAAACTCAATGGTTCCACATTGTAATCCGGATTTCACTTAGATATTATGTAGGAAACCACCGTCGATCGCTCCTGGTGAACAAGATTATTTTGTAGTTACCGTTTAGGATATATAAGATGTTGGAGATATAACGGTTACAAGTATCATAATTTATGAAACTAACGGAATTTTTTGAACGGACTTACGTGGTGAATTTGCCAGAGCGCCAGGATCGCCGCCGTGACATTACCAAGGAACTTGCCAATGCGGGGATTTCCTTGGCACCGAATAGTGTTGAGATTTTCCCGGCGATTCGTCCAGAGACGGCGGGTGAATTCCCTAGTATCGGAGTGTGAGGCTGCTTCCAGGGCCACTTGAGCATTTTGAAACACGCCAGACAGCAAAACTTGTCAAACGTTTTGGTGATGGAAGATGATTTAGTAATTTCTAAAACCCTAATCGCTCAGCAATCGGCGTTAATCGAACAACTGCAAGGGCAGGATTGGGGGATGGTGTACTTTGGGTATTATTTGACGGATCGTAATTTACCAAAAGTAGATACGAAGGGGCCGTCGGCTGAAGCAGCAGTGCTGTTAAAACCATACACTCTGGGGATTCAAAACGCCCATTTCTATGGTGTAAACGGACAAATTCTCGATCGGCTAATAGCTTTTCTAGAACAAGTGCAACAGCGTCCCAGCGGACATCCCGATGGCGGGCCCATGCACGTAGACGGCGCCTATTCGACCTTCCGTGCCCAAAACCCAGATATCACAACCCTGATTGCAGAACCAAATTTAGGCTGGCAACGCAGTTCTCGCAGCGATATTCATGCGAGTGCCTGGTATGACTACGTACCCTTAGTCCGCGATGTGGCAAATGCCGCGCGTGGCGCTAAGCTTTGGTTGTCGAACAAGTAAAAACGGGTTTGAAAATGTAATTAAATTGCTCGACCAAGCTGACCATTGGTTAGTGTTGTGTTTGAGTCGTGAGGAGAAGTGATAGCTTCAATAACATCAATTGTAGCTATTTACAGCTAGTTGAATAGATCCGCACAAGTACCGAGAAACCTGTTGTTTTTCGGGAGTTCTTGAAGAATAGGGGTATACTGCATCTCGCTTTTGCAAAAAGTATTTTTTCTTTTAGTGTGAGTTCGCAAGTGCTTGCTAGATTATAAAAGCAAGCAAAAAATTGCGAACTCGCACTATAAAATACAAAACTGAGATGCTGCAATTTAAGTATTAACCGAAGCGACCTTGAATGTAATCCCTCGTACTCGGATCGCTTGCAGAAGTAAAAAGTCGGCTTGTAGGTCCAAATTCCACCATGCGCCCGATGCGGCTTTCATCAGTATTAAAGAAAGCCGTATAATCAGAAACCCGAGCCGCCTGCTGCATATTGTGCGTTACAATCACCACAGTTAACTGCTGCCGCAGAGTCTGAAATAACTCCTCAATCTTCATAGTAGAAATCGGATCCAGAGCAGAACAAGGCTCATCCATCAGCAAAATTTTTGGCTTCACAGCCAAAGCACGAGCAATACAAAGTCGCTGCTGCTGTCCCCCCGAAATTCCCTGCGCCGACTTCTTCAAATTGTCTTTCACCTCATCCCAAAGCGCCGCACTTTTCAGGGCAAATTCCACAATTTCATCTAACTCAGCTTTGCTTTTGCGACCAAAGATTCGCACTCCGTAAGCAATATTATCGTAAATGCTCAGCGGAAAAGGATTTGGTCTTTGAAACACCATGCCAATTTGGCGGCGCAAACTATTAATATTTACCTTCGGATGGTAAATATCCTGTCCAAAAAACTCAACCCTTCCTTGGATTTGAATTTTTCCCTCCAATTCGCCAATGCGGTTGAGAGCTTTAAGAAACGTTGATTTCCCGCAACCTGAAGGGCCGATAATCGCCGTAACTTGCGGGTGAGGGATATTCATCGATATATTTTCTAGAACTTTATGAGTTCCGTAGTAAAAACTCAAGTCCTGAACCCGCAGGGCTGGTATAGCATTGGGGTCGATTTCCGGAGTCTCATCTTCCAGAAATTTGTCGCTATATTTTTCAGGTTTTAAGTTAGTTTTGGGTTTCATTATTTGCAGTTTTTTTAGTGTGGGTTGGAGATTTTTAGATGCAGAAATTTACCCGATGGTCTGATTTAGTTTGTCTTGATAGCTATGCACTGATTTCCGAAGTCACAAATATACAGATAGTTGTTTTCTTCCTTCTTCCTTCTTCCTTCTTCATTCCCACGCAATTTACCTATCTTGCAAGCGCTTGCTAGTGACGGCGCGGGAGGCTAAGCTAGTAACCAAAACCATACCCAAAAGGACAGAGGCAGCAGTCCACGCCAATTCGTTCTGCTCTTTGTAAGGAGAGCTGGCATAACTGTATATTAATACTGACATAGAAGGAGTTGGAGTCAGCAGTGTCTCGGGAATTTCTTTGATTTTTGAGAGAGTCTCGGCGCCAACAGGAGACTGAACTATCTCGCCCAACTTCTCAACTAGAGGAGGCCAAAATTGGCTCGACAAAGCAGTCACAATTAGGGGTGCAGTTTCGCCGGCGGCGCGGGAAGCTGCTAGTAAAACGCCTGTGGTAATAGTCGGGAGTGCTGAGGGAATAATAATCCGAAAAATAGTTTGAAAGCGGCCGCCTCCCAAACCAGCAGAAGCGAGACGGTAAGAAGCAGGCACTAATTTTAATGCTTGTTCTGTTGTTAATGCGACAACTGGAAGCATGATAATACCGAGGGCGAAACCGCCTGCAAATCCTGAGAATGCTTTAGTTGTAATGACAATTAAAGCGTAAGCAAATACGCCGACAACTATTGAGGGAACGCTGCTGAGAATGACGGTAATAAAGCGAATGGTATTGGCAACCTCCTTGTTTTCTCTACCAAATTCTGACATAAATATTCCCGTCATCACGCCGATAGGCACGCTAATTAAGGTTGCAATTCCTACCATTAAAACTGTGCCGAGAATCGCATTAGCAAAGCCGTTGGGCTGGTCTTCAACTCCGACGGGCGCGGGGAGAGACACTAGCACTTCCCAGCTCAAATGTGTAATTCCTTCTCCTAAAATTTTGTACAAAATAGCGAACAAAGGCAGCAGGGCAAGAGCTGTGAGTGCGAAGGAAATAACTGTCATTCCCCGGCTGAAAAAATTTCTGCTCAGCGACAGGGAGTTATATATTTCTGCATCCAGAATACTGTTTGAATTTTGTGCTTGTGTCATGCTATTTTACATTTTAGATTGGGTATTTTAGATTGTGGCTGCCGATCGTTCCGCTTAATTTTTAGCTTGCTTAACGCTGATTAGCTGAACTAGCAAGACTGCGACTGCGTTCACGAGTAGGGTGATGACAAATAAAATTAGGGCTAAATACATTAAAGCGCCGATGTGCAGTTCTTCTTGAGCTTCTCGAAATTGACTTGCCAAAACTGCGGGAATTGAGTAGCCGGGAGCTAAGATGGATTTGTTGATTTGAATTGAGTTGCCAATTACCATTGTCACGGCCATTGTTTCGCCCAAAGCGCGTCCCAAGGCTAAGATAGTCGCGCCGATAATTCCTGAACTTGCTGCTGGTAATAACAGCTTAAATATGGTTTCCCAGCGGGTGGCACCGAGGGACATGGAAGCACTCCGCAAATCTATTGGAACTGATAGCAGTACATCGCGGCTGATAGCGGCGACTGTGGGCAAAATCATAATTGATAAAAGTATGCCAGCGGGCAGCATTCCCGGTCCGAAGGGTTCGCTGCTGAACAGGGGAAACCAACTAAAATTTTTGAACAGGGACTGCTGTAAAGGCAGCAGAAAGGGAATTAAAACAAAGATTCCCCAAAGTCCAACGATGACGCTGGGAATGGCTGAGATTAATTCAACCATGAATCCCAAGGGCGATCGCACCCAAATTGGCAAAAAGTTCTCGCTAGTAACGATAGCTACAGAAAGTCCTAAAGGAATTGCAATAATAATGGCGATCGCGGAACTGATTGCAGTACCGTAAATAAACGGCAAAGCACCGAACTGTAACTCTCCGATATCCCATTTGGGATTCCACAAAAACTCAAGTCCAAATTTGCTAATAGCGGGCCAAGCATCCTTAAAAATTATCCAGCTCATCCAGAACAGCGTGCCCGCCGTCACTAAAGCAAAAGCCCATACAAATATTGTAAATCCCGACTCCAGCCACAAACCTTCACCATTAGTATCAGTCAAATCTACGTGGGTGTTGATTGCTGCCGGCTTCCGAGTCAATTTTTTTGGTTTCTTTGAAGAATTGGTCATACCGAGTTATGGCGTAAACAGGGAAATATTGAATTGAGAAATTCAGGCTTTACGCACTCCGACAAAGAAACCGGGTTTTTTACGTAATCTGCTGACTACAGCGCGTCTTTTCGTAAAAAAACCCGGTTTCTGACCCCCGTGCGTAAGTTTCATAAATAAGGTGTACAATTCGCACCAAAGCTCTGTAATTTATGAGTTTTGCTCCCTACATTGAACTCAAAACTCATAAGTTGGAACAGTGAGAATTAACCTCTAGCAACCACACTCTGATTCACTGTTTGAATCACTTTTTGAGCTGTCCCTTGCGGAATTGAGGTATACTCTAACTGTTTGTTGATACCTTGGCCTGTAGTCATCACCCAATTAACCATCTTTTTAATAGCATCTGCTTTGGCTGCAGGATACTGTTTGTAGATTAACAGCCAAGTCAAACCAACAATCGGATATCCATCGTTGGGATTCCCTTCCACCAAGCGGAAATCTGCCGGGAAGGCTTCTCCTGAGAAAGCTTTTTCAGCTTCTGCCAAATTGGCATCTACAAAGCGACCTTTTTTATTTTGAATAAATGCCGTTTGGAGCTTGTTTTGGCGAGCATAAGTATCTTGAACGTAGCCAATTGCACCCGCTGTTTGTTTAACCAAACCAGCTACACCTGGGTTTCCTTGACCGCTGAGAGGGCCTCCGGGCCAACTCGGTTGAGCGGCACCTTTGATGCTACTGCCGATCGCCTGCAAGTGGTTGCTAAAAATAAAGCTTGTACCGCTGCTGTCTGCCCGTACAACTACTCGAATTGCAGTGTTTGGCAAATTTTTAGCTTGTCCAGAAATTCCTGCTATTTGCGGGTCATTCCAGCGGGTGATTTTGCCTTCAAAAATACCTTTCATCGCATTGGCACTAAGCCTGACATTGTTGACACCGGGCAAGTTGTAGACAACTGCAACTGCGCCGCCGGCTGTCGGCACTGCCATGACCCCGCGCTTTACCTGAGCGATTTGTGCAGAACTCATTAGGGCATCGCTGCCTGCAAAATCAACAGTACCTGAAATTAATGCTTTGATGCCAGCACCGCTGCCAGTTCCTTCGTAGTTTACAGTAATGCCCGTGGCACTTCTCATTTGTGAAAAATATCGATCGTACAGCGGCTTAGGGAAAGTTGCCCCCGAACCATTTAATGTTACCGCAGCTACGGCAGAACTAATCAAAGAGAGTGAAAATGCTGCTACCGCTAGCGTAACTATGAAGCCGCGTCGCCAGCTTTTAGTGAAGAAAACCATAACTCCTTGTCCTCAATTGATTAATAGCAGTCTTTGCAAATCTCTTCCATAGGATAGACTGAATTCCCCAACTAAAAACACGGGAAGTAATAAGCTTGTTTTAAATTTTGGTTAACAGCAGATTAAGTTTTTAATTATTAAAATTTGGAGTCAAAAAATTAAATCCATTTTAAGTTTTGGTTAATCTTAGATTAAGATAACTGGGAAGTGGCGATCGCCACTTGATATTCTTTACCACTTTTCTTAACTTTAAATGTTTGACACGACTGCAAAAAATCCAGAAAGTTGCCACCTAAATGCAGCGATTTCAGTTTTTTAGTAATTGGTTGACCGTATTGCTTGTGAAATTCAGATGCTACCTGGGTAACAGAAATGTAACCACCTGAATGTTGAGCAGTTAATCCTCTGACAATTTTTACTACAGACGCTTCCAGTGCGGGAGAAGAATGAGTTGTTGATGCTGCAGAGTTGCGGGCGATCGCCACTTGATGTTCGCTGCCGTTCAATGTCATTTGAAACACCGAAGGGCGCGACTGCAAAAATTTTATTAAACTGGAATTAGCCAAAAACTTTTTGACCATCGTATCGGCATGATGCTGATATGTATTAAAAAATGTTTTCTTGATTTTTACCACAGAAATAGCAGATTCTTGCGATTGAACTATTTCCGCCTCAATTATTATTAAAAGTATCTTTTCTAAAGCGTCTAACGAATTAATAGCAACTGCTTGAGCCGGTACTGTTTCGGGATTTTTATGGTATTCAATATTTTGAGGGGAGGTCAGAGGAGTTGCGAATTCTTTGAGTGCCAAGGAAATTTCGTTTTCTGCTGAATGCAACAGTGCTGCACTGTCAGTTGTAGAATTGAAATCGAGTGCGTGGCGCTCTTGAAAAATTTTAACAAGAGTAGAAAGCCGAGCTATCCGCTCGTCGATAGATTGGTACTCTGCCTTTAACAACTCTGCAACTTGATTTGCCAATTCTTCAAAAGTAGGGATTTCCGTTTCTCGATCGCAGGAATAGTAATTAGTATCGCCATTATGACGATTTTCTACAGACAACACAGCTTTTTTACGGAACACCCTAAACACTGTCAATCCTTGATTTTGTAGTTGATTGCAAAGGTGATTTAACAAACCGTCCGAAGAACAAACAAAAACTTCTCGCACATCCCGATATCGATATAAAATAGCAGCACCAAAGGCAATCATCTTACCGTCAGCGCTGTTAGCGCCACCCGGAACGTGAATTAGTTCGTAACCGCGATCGTACAGTTCGGCATCCAGCTTACTCGTACTCGAACTTTTCCAGTTAGCAAAAGCAATTTTTACTTGCAGGGAATAGTCGCACAAACTGGCTAAAAACTTTTCTGCATTAATGTCAAGTTTCAAATTTTCTGCATCTAAGAGCAAAATCGCTATCCCCCGATCGAACTCTGCGCTAGTTTTAGGGGCGATCGTACTTTCCCCGCAATCGCTGCTTAAGGGCGATCGAGACCGAAAACCTTGTTGGTGCCAAGCTTGGGAGGGATCGACCCCCCAGGCGCGGGAACGGCGGCGGTGGCGAAATCGATCGGGCGAACGTCGGGGATTTTTCATTAACTTACGATCGTAGCTTAACTTTATGATTGCCGATGGGCTAATAATAAAATAAATACACTTAACAATTCTTAAAAAAAATGGCTAGAGATTTGCGAGGATTCCTCAAACTACTCGAAGAACGGGGACAACTGCGCCGGATTAGCGCTTTAGTCGATTCCGACCTCGAAATTGCCGAAATTTCCAACCAAATGCTACAAAAAGGCGGCCCTGGCTTGCTGTTTGAAAACGTCAAAGGGGCCGAATTCCCTGTAGCCATCAACCTCTTGGGTACGGAAGAACGAGTTTGCTGGGCGATGAACATGGAAAAGCCGATCGAACTAGAAGAGCTCGGCAAAAAATTAGGAATGCTACAACAGCCAAAACCGCCCAAAAAGATATCCCAAGCCATAGAATTTGGCAAAGTCCTGTTCGACGTAGTGAAAGCCAAACCGGGGCGCGACTTTTTCCCAGCTTGTCAGCAAGTGGTATTTGAAGGAGAAGGCGTGGATTTGAACAAAATCCCGATGATTCGCCCCTATCCGGGAGACGCGGGCAAAATTATCACCCTCGGTTTGGTAATTACCAAAGATTGCGAAACCGGCACGCCGAATGTGGGGGTTTATCGCTTACAGTTGCAGTCAAAAAATACCATGACTGTTCACTGGTTATCGGTGCGGGGAGGGGCGCGGCACTTGCGGAAAGCGGCCCAGGCTGGTAAAAAGCTAGAAGTGGCGATCGCCCTAGGAGTCGATCCTTTAATCATCCTCGCAGCAGCAACCCCCATTCCTGTAGACTTATCCGAATGGTTATTTGCCGGACTTTATGGCGGTTCCGGCGTGCAATTGGCGAAGTGCAAAACAGTAGATTTGGAAGTACCCGCGGACTCGGAAATCGTGTTAGAAGGAACGATTACACCGGGAGAAGTTTTGCCCGACGGGCCTTTTGGGGATCACATGGGTTATTACGGCGGCGTGGAAGATTCGCCGCTGGTTCGGTTCCACTGCATGACGCACCGCAAAGACCCGATTTATCTAACGACATTTAGCGGGCGGCCGCCGAAGGAAGAAGCGATGATGGCGATCGCCCTTAACCGCATTTATACCCCTATTTTGCGGCAGCAAGTATCGGAAATTGTCGATTTCTTCTTACCGATGGAAGCGCTGAGTTATAAAGCGGCAATTATCTCGATTGATAAAGCATATCCCGGTCAAGCGCGCCGGGCTGCTTTAGCATTTTGGAGTGCATTGCCGCAGTTTACTTACACTAAGTTTGTGATTGTTGTGGATAAAAGTATCAACATTCGCGACCCGCGTCAAGTAGTGTGGGCAATTAGTTCTAAAGTCGATCCAGTTCGGGATGTATTTATTCTGCCGAATACGCCTTTTGATACGTTAGATTTTGCGAGTGAAAAGATTGGTTTGGGAGGCAGAATGGGGATTGATGCTACTACGAAGATGCCGCCGGAAACCGATCATGAATGGGGGGAAGTTTTGGAGTCAGATCCGGATGTGGCGGCGATGGTAGAAAGGCGTTGGGCTGAGTACGGTTTGGCCGATTTGAATTTGGGAGAAGTCGATCCGAATTTGTTTGGATATGAGATGAGGTAAGGGAGGAGAAAAGGGCGCTCGAAGGTAATTTTAGATTTCCAATTTTAGATTTGAAAATCGCCAGTCTCAAATTGGAAATCTAAAGTTGTAAGTGACTATACTTAATTAAACTATAGCTCCTCGATTTTTGTTTTTAGTTCTATAAGGTCGTCATGCTGATTAATGTCTAGGTAAGGAATTGCCCAATCAAAAAATGAACTTAGAGAAATAAATGTAGAATCTTGTCTCTGCATTTCCTTGTGAATATCCTTGCCATTAAACCAAATTAAGTATTGCTTCTGTGTCCAAAATTCTTCTCGTGCAAATAGTTGTTCATAGACAACAAGGTTATCTTCCAATTGTTCTGGTCTAACTAATTCAACAGCCTGTCTAAATTGATTGACTAATTCTAACGCTTTAATTTTGCAGTCTTGCAAAATTAATGATTCAGGTAGTTTACCTTTATTCGTCCATGTAGTTTTGAGTTGTTCCCGTGCTACACTCAGGTTCACCAAGTCACCCAAAGCCCATCTTACAGCTTGGTAAGCTTGCAAGTTTCTGGCGCTAGTTTCAATCAGTTTTGAAATCCGAGCGACTCCTGGTGAATTTTTATGCCCCCAGGTAGAAGTTGGATTGTCCTGCTTTTCATTGTACTTTTCTTCCCAATAATTGTGAATTAAATTAGCATCTAAGAGATAATTTTCAACACAAGTTCGATAACTTAAAAAAATAGATTTATTGCCAGATTTATTTGCTCTTTGGAGTAGCTGGCAGTTATCAGTTGGCTTAACATCGAAATCCCGATCTAGGAAAACAATGTATTTCGGGTCTAATGCTTGACTCGCTGAAAAGTATCCTTCGGCAAATTTTGAAAATGTAAACTTACTCCCAACAGTAACAATTGTGCAGGTATTAGCTGTTATCCTATCAACTAATGTATTAAGTAATTTATAGTCTAAACTGGTGGGCGCTCCTTCACAAAAAAGTATTTTTCCACTACTAACAACACTCATAGTTACTCCTCTAAACGAACAATGTATGCTTCAGGTACTAGCTGCTCTATATAATCAGAGTGAGTTGTAATAATGAATTGATTATTTTTGCCTAACTTGGGCAAAGCTCTCAATAATGCTTGTTGCAGTGGTGGATGTAAGTGCAGCTCAATTTCATCAATCAAGATCACAGAATTATGAATATTCCAATTAGCAAAGTCCATCATCATCGGAAATATAGCACGTTCGCCCCCAGACATCTCAGAAATCTCATATTGGTTTCTGCCATCATATAGATAAAACCAGGGTTCGCTCAGAATGTCATCAATCCCTTCTCGTGGAACAGGTCCATCAAAGCTACGTTCGGGGAAAACAACTTTATAAGCTTGCTCAATTTCAGCATATATGTCCTTTTGTCCGGGTCGGAATTGCTTAATTCTTCCCCTTTCAACATCCTGATGAAATTGTCGCCACTTTGAAAAGCGATCTCGTAGATTATCTTCTGTAATTTCAATTTTTTCATCCTGGTTTTCAGTAGTTAGGCTGGTAGAAGTTCTCTGCTCTGTGTACCAAAGAATTGTCCCAACTTGTTTAAACACCTGAAAGCCTTCAGCTCTAAGGAGTTGCTTAGCATATTCCCGTCCTTTGAATTGAAACAATTCACTTGAAGTGTTTGCCTGAACGCGCTCACCTTGCCATTTAAGGGACACAATATGTTTATCAGCAGGAGGAACTGGTAAATTGCGACCGATATTTTGCAATTTTTGGTGGAACTCCCGAACCGCGTGGATCTCTGGAGACGAAAATTGCATTTTTAGAGTAACGTCTGGTTCAAACTTTCCCCAGTTACTCCCTAGCAATTCATAATTAAATCCCGGCCATTCCAATTCAGAAAGCTTCTGCAATCGACCTGTTGCCTCTCCCAATGTTGCTGCTATTGCCTGTAAAATACTTGTTTTGCCAGTCCCATTCATCCCTATTAAAACTATAAGGTCTCGTGCCATTCCAGTTTCTGGATCGGTGAAATCTAATTCTCGCTCTCTGAATTTCTTAAAATACTTTAACTTGATAGATTGAACTTTCATAATTTGAATTTAACAAAGGTAAAGTCTGCTTGTCAAAAACGTACTCTCAGCCTAATTCGTCCAATTGCATTCTTAGGAAATCAGCCTATTCTTCCAAAATTTCCACTAACTAAATCTTCGATCGCAATATCAAACACACGAGCCATCTTATTCAAAGCTGTATAGTCTACAGTTGCCAGTTTGGGAGAATGGGCATAACTTCTAACCGTACTGTAAGGAATGCCCGATCGCTCAGAAACTTCTTTTAACGTCCAACCCTTCTCTTGGGCTAGTTCTGGCACCCGCAACCGAATTAATCCCATATTCCCACTGACAAATCAGTTTACCGTTCCAAAACCTCAACCAAATCTTCGATCATCAAATCGAAGACTTCAGCAAGTTTCTGCAAAGCCGTGTAGTCCACCGTTGCCAGTTTGGGAGCTTGCGCGTAATTTTTGACCGTACTGTACGGAATACCCGTTCTGTCAGAGACTTCTTTCAGCGTCCAACCCTTTTCCTCAGCTAGTTCTCGAACCCGCAACCGAATTAGCCCCATCTTCCCGCTGATAAATCAGTTTACTGTTCCAGAATTTCCACTAAATCCTCGATCGCAATATCGAACGCACGGGCCATCTTGTCCAAAGCTGTGTAGTCAACAGTTGCCATACCTTGAGAGTTCGCATAGGTAATAATCGTGGTATATGGAATACCTGTTCTTTTGGAGACTTCTGTCAGATTCCAACCCTTCTCTTGAGCAAATTCTCGAACTCGCAGCCTAATTCGTCCCATTCCCTCTTGACAACACTCGAGTATTCGTGTTGAATATAAACTATAAACAAGCGATCGCCCTTGATTTCTGAGGTCGCAGAGCGATCGCCTTTCATTCACCACCCACAAAAGTGGGAAGGATTTTCCTATGATACCAAAACAAGTCACTTATCGCGATCGACTTCAACCTTGGTGCATAATTCGCCACCTCCCCAACTGTCAGCGGTTAACAGTCGCCCGTTTCAGCCGCCGCCCCGATGCCGAATCTTACCTAAATGCACTGCGCCGCTTAATGCCCGCAGTCCCGCATACAATTGTTTTCGTAAATGCGGTGTGTGTGTTGGATGAAAACAGCGTTCCAATTCCGATGCAATTGGCGATCGAAGTTTAAGCGTTGAAAAGTGTGAACAACAGGTAAGATGCCGGTTCCACAAACATTAAAATATGTTGTGGGGTGGGCATCTTGCCCGCCCAAGAAACAGGCAAGATGCCTGTTCCAGAAATATTCAACTAAACTAGAAATAGATTTGAGTCAAGGAGTCACATCAATGCCATCTCCCTTCCCCGGTATGGACCCGTATTTAGAGCATCCTGAACTCTGGCCTGCCCTACATCACTTGTTAATTAGTGAAATTTTTAGATTTTTGTCTCCCCAACTGCGTCCTAAGTATTTAGTCTCATTGGAAGTGAGAATCTATGAAACCGCTGATGATGATTTATCAATTGGCATTCCTGACGTAAACGTAATTCAGCCAAGAACTACAACCGAATTAATCACATCAAACGTAGCCGTTGCAGCGCCACCAACACAACCCTTGACAGTAAATATTCCCATGCCCTACCAGGTTCGGGAAGGCTATTTAGAAATTAGAGAAAGAGGAAACCAAGAACTAATCACCCTGATTGAAATCCTCTCGCCTAGCAATAAGCGCACAGGAAAAGGGCGGCAAATGTACGAAGAAAAGCGAGAAGAAATTTTATCCAGTCGCACTCATTTAATTGAAATAGATTTATTGCGGCGCGGTCAAAGAATGCCAGTTATTGGCAATGACATTGAAAGCCACTATAGCGTTTTGGTGTGTCGGGGAAATCGCCGTCCCAGAGCAGATTTGTACGCTTTTAACGTGCAGAACCCGCTGCCTGCTTTTCCTTTACCACTGCGATCGGGCGATACTGAACCTGTCATAAACTTGCAGGAATTATTCACTCAAATTTACGACATAGCAAGTTATGACCTGAAGATAGATTATCGCAACTGGGAATTCATACCAGCGCTGTCAGAGGCCGATACAATTTGGGCAAATGCTTGGTTGCGCGATCGAGGATTGCGAGATTGATTTGGCCTGCAGCCATTCTCTTAGTCTGCGGAGGCAGACTTCGTTTTTGTAGAAGCGATTTCAATCGCCGAATGACTAAACATCCTGACTTTGCATCAACCGCTGCTTCAAACGCGCCGGATCTCCCCGATCGACAACTTGGCCCTTCTCCAACAAAAAAGCTCCATCACAATAATTCAACTCATCCAAACGGTGAGTCACCCACAAAGCCGTAATTCCCCGATTTTTCACCAGCCGCTGCACCGCCGCCACCAAATCCAACTGAGAATCAGGATCTAACAAAGCCGTCGGTTCATCTAATAATAGAATTTCGCAGTGACGGGCGATCGCCCCAGCCAGCGCAATCCGCTGTTTCTGGCCCCCACTCAAAGCATAAATCGGCCGCCGCTGCAACTCCAGCAAATTCACAGCCTCCAAAGCCTCAGCCACCCGAGCCCGCACCTGAAGATTAGAAAGCTTTTCCTCCACCAAACCAAAAGCCACATCCGCGCCCACCGTCGGCATCACCAATTGGTGATCCGGGTTTTGGAACACAAAACCAATCCGCCCAGCCAGGTCAATTTTACCCGATTGGGGGTGCAGCAGCCCAGCCATCAGCCTCAGCAGCGTAGATTTGCCACTACCGTTAGTGCCCAAAAGCATCCAAAACTCACCCTTGGGTACATCCAGAGAGCAACCTTGCAAAACTCGATCGCCCGACGGCCAGCAAAAACCCAAATCCCGCACAGCAACCGCTGACTCATTCATACCGGCACCAACACCCCCAGCCCTCATTCTGCAGCCGACATCGAGACAAAACCAGGGGATCTGCCCGTAGATGACGCCCCGGATTTCTGAGAAACCACCACCCCAGAAATCTCGCTGCTGACGACAGCCACCTTTTTCTCAGGATTTTTCTCGCAGGTGAGTTCCAAAATTTGCGGTTGGGAGTTGCCAATCGCATCCAGAACCTGCTGGTAAACAGTCGCAGCGTCCTCCTCCAATTTCCGCTGCACCGACAAGGAGACGGGCGTATTCTTCACAATGATGTCAATGCTGAACATATAGTATTAAAAACCTAAGTTTGGAACTCTCTCCTCAGTATATATATAGGACAGTCCCGGACGCATCAAGACTCAAAAAACCCGTTTTTTTACCGTTGCGGCGGGCTGTAACGAAGTATTTTTGTGAAAAAATCCGGTTTCTGTAGGAGTTCTGCCCCGTGCGTGCCCGGATTCCGGACTGAGCATCTGTGCGATCGAAAGCCCTCGCGCGATCGCTAAAATAAAAAAATGCTTTTTGCCAAGCCCCAGATGCTCCCATTCCGGGTTTAGTCGAGAACTTCCCCACTTCAGGGACAAGTAAATATCCGGAACTTATTTAAGAAACACTTGCTTTTGTAAAGAATTACCTCTATAATTGTGAATACGGTAAAGAAAAGTAAACTCTGTTCATAATCCCACTCGTTTTCTGCTAAGCAGAGGCAAAGGTAGGAGATTAATGACTAGAGAAAAACCCGCTGTAATTATATCCATTTGGAGATTTGCGTAAATGACAATCGCAGTCGGACGCGCCCAGACCGAAAGAGGCATCTTTGATGTACTCGACGACTGGCTCAAGCGCGATCGCTTCGTCTTCGTAGGCTGGTCTGGCATCCTGCTATTCCCCTGCGCCTACA
>NZ_JADEWV010000438.1 GCF_015207455.1 Microcoleus sp. LEGE 07076 | reverse complement strand
AACAAGCGCAACCGAGTCAGGTTAACTTGTCGGGCCAGCCTAACTTTGGAGCTGTTCCTCAAAATACCAATCAGAACGCGCAGCAAATTCAACCGCAACCTTTTTCTACACCTCGCTCGCTGACTCCGGGACGCTACATTGGTGGCGGCGAAATCAATACTTTTGCTAATCCTTAAAGTTATTAGTCAGTTGGCAGTTGTTAGTTGACAGGAAAGCAGTAGTTATTAGTTATTAGTTATTAGTTATTAGTTATTAGTTATTAGTTATTAGTTATTAGTTATTAGTTATTAGTTATTAGTTATTAGACCTCTTGCAAAAATCCTTTTCATCAATTGATCGGACGGGCTCTCCCGCCCATCCCACAAGAAAAGATAACTCTTGTGGGATGGGCCGGAGAGCCCGTCCTAATTATTTTTGCAAGAGGTCTATTAGTTATTAGTTATTAGTTATTAGTTAACGGTTAACTAATAACAGTTAACGGTTAACAGTCAACAGTCAACAATGCCGAATTTGAGATAAATTACCGAGAAGCAGCCCGCACCAACAACAATCCTCCGATTCCAGAGCCAAAGGCGATCGGCAGCCAAGCCGAGAGAATCGGAGTCAAAACAGCTTTCACGCCCATAGAACTGGTGATGAAAGAAAATACATAGTAAGTAAAAATCACAACTACGCTAATCCCAAAACTTGTTCCTCTGCCCGATCGCCGCGGTTGAGTTCCCAAAGCTGCTCCCACTAAACCAAATACCAAGCACACGAAAGGAAAAGCATATTTTTCTTGAATTCGTACCTTGAGTTTGCGAATTTGCGGTGCATCGCCGCTGTTTTTAAGGATTTCCAAACGCTCTAAAGCTTGAGCAATATTCATTTCCTTGAAATCTCGCACTCTAGCAGCTAAATCTAAGGGCGTGCGGGGAAGTTGCAACTGCTGGTGTTGAAACCTAACTATGTTGCGGTAAGAGCCGTCAGGAGCGACTATATAAGCGGTTCCGTTGAAAAAATCCCAGGTATTTTCTGAGGGATTCCAGGTAGCTGATTCTGAAGAAACGATTTGATTGAGGCCTGGGGTGGAGCGATCGATAATTGTTAAACCTTTCATTTGCTTGCCGTCAAATTGTTCTGCATAAAAAAAGCGGGATAGGATTTCTTCTCCGCCTTTTTCTGGTTTGCGAAATTCTGTGTAGATAATATTTCGATCTTGAAATGTGGGTTTTTCTCGCTTCAGAGCTCTGTCTAAAGTTAAAGTAGCTCTGTAGCTGGCGGCGGGTACTACTAATTCTTGCAAGGCAAAGGTTAAGCCGGCAACAATTAAACTCATAATTACTGCGGGCATTACCAGTCGGTAAACACTGACTCCGCAACTGCGGAGGGCGATGAGTTCGCTGTCGCTGGACAATCGGCTGTAGGCCATTAAGGTTGCTAGGAGCATTGACATTGGGAAGGCCAATACTACGAAGTAGGGAATTTGCAGCAGAAAAATTTCTAGGGCTGCGCCGTAGGGGAGGCCGGATTCTGTTACTCTGCGGACTAATTCAAATAAGGCTCCAACTGTGACGGCGACGGATGTAAAGAGTCCGACTCCAAACAAAAACGGGCCGATAAGTTCTTTGGTAATGTACCAGTCCATTACTGAGATTCTTGGCAGCCAGTTGAGGGGATTGAAAGATTTGGATATTGCTATTTTCATCGTTGCGCGTTCTCGCAGTTTGCTCCTCAATCTAAAATTTAAATTTCTGTATTGTGTTTTTATGGTGGGAGGGCGGGTTTATAGATATCTGGGC
>NZ_JADEWV010000130.1 GCF_015207455.1 Microcoleus sp. LEGE 07076 | reverse complement strand
TCGTGCAAATTGAAAATTGCCAACCTGACGCACCCTACTACTGACGCACGCTCGGAATAAATGGTGCGTCAGAATTCGACTTTTCGTGCAAATTGAAAATTGCTAACCTGACGCACCCTACTACTGACGCACGCTCGGAATAAATGGTGCGTCAGAATTAGAAAGGACAGGCTATAGAACCCATCCCACAAGAACAATAAAGATTGTAAGTTATTTAATTATCATTCCTTAGATATTTTGCGACGAAATTAGCAATCTTGATGCTGCCGCCCGCTCGCCCCATTCTTTCTAAACCGTTTTTAACGCAAGTTTCCAAATAACTTTTGTCTTGCAAGGTGCGATCGCAGGCCAAAGCAGCTTCCTTGATAATATCATAATTTGCTGGTTGGGTGCCAATAACCTTTACAGAATTTCCTAAAAGTCGATTTTGAGCCTCCGCAAACCGATAGGTAAATGATGGGCCGTTACCGGGGATGGTAATTACGGGTTTTCCCAAGCCGACAGCTTGTTCGATCGCACTTCCTGTCATCCCGATTACTAAATTAGACGGCTGCACAATGTCGGCAAAAGCATCAGAATAGCAAATTACTTCAATTGTTGCTGCTGCTTCGCTACCGGGCGGTTTGATTCCTGGAAAAGTTAGCTTTCCTCTTCGGTGCAGCCATCCAGTTCGCACCGCAACATCATCTAATTCGAGCATCAAACTCGGAACCAAAGCCGCCCGAAACTGCACCGTTACAGTAGAGTTAGTACCAAGTTCTTTCACCAATTCCAGGAGCAAGACGAGGTTGTGGGTGGCTTCGGGGAGGCGAGAACCGGGGAGAAGGGCGATCGTCCGAACTCCGGGCTTTAATTGCAAATCTTTGTTAGTAGATTTGAGGTTGTCCATGACTGGATTGCCGAAAAATTGGGCTTTCTTTAAACCCTGTTGGTTTAAGTCAGCAGCAGTCAAGGCATCTCTAGTAAAAACAGCTAAACATTGTTGGGAGGAAAGCAAATAATTTAAGATTAAACCTAAATCGACTCGCCCTTCGTAATAACTAGAATGAGCGGATAAAAAAATTATATAGGGGCGCGAGGTTGAATGGGCGATCGCCGCGGCGACAATATCTCCAGTGGCTACCACCAAATCGCAGCGGCGCGAATGCGTCCAAACAGCCTGCAATTGCTGCCAAGTCAAGGCAATCAGCCCGGCCCCAATATCTTTGAGGAAAAACAGGGGATTCATGTAAAAAACTCCCCCAGACGGCATTTGACTGGTTGGCCCAATAATTGGCACGTTCGATCGGGCGTAAGCAGCGCCGTCACCTACAATCGGCATCGCCGAAACATCAACATCGGCGCCAGATGCTCTCAAAGCTTTGAGAATTTGACAGTTAATCTCGTCTTCCCCGTGGCCGTTGCTGAGAAAAAGTACCCGCTTCGATTTCATATAATCCAATCTCGATCAGACTTTTTCAACTGATTTGTGCGCTCGCTACCCGCCGGCAGGCTACGATTTTGTTACTCTAATTTAAATACATTGTGGAAGTGAAACAGCGTGAATATTGAAATTGGGCGGGGCAAAACTGCTCGCCGAGCTTACGGCATAGATGAAATTGCGCTGGTACCCGGACAGCGCACCCTCGATCCGAGTTTGGCTGATACCAAGTGGCAGATTGGTGGAATCGATCGAGAAATCCCAATTATTGCTAGCGCGATGGATGGAGTAGTCGATGTGCGGATGGCGATTTTGCTGTCGGAATTGGGAGCAATGGGCGTACTCAACCTCGAAGGAATTCAAACCCGCTATGCCGACCCGCAACCAATTTTAGAGCGCATCGCTGCTGTTGGGAACCACGAATTTGTTTCCCTGATGCAGCAACTCTATGCCGAACCGATCAAGCCAGAATTAATCGAGCACAGAATTAAAGAAATTAAAGCCGGAGGAGGGATTGCCGCCGTCAGCGGTACACCAGCCGGCGCGAGCAAATACGGCCGGGCGGTTGCTGAATCGGGAGCCGATATATTTTTTGTACAGGCTACTGTAGTCTCAACAGCTTTTCTTTCTCCAGAGTCGATCGCCTCCTTAGATTTGACCCAATTCTGTCAAGAGATGCCAATACCAGTAATTTTGGGCAACTGCGTCACCTACGAAGTCGCCATGAATTTAATGAAAACTGGCGCTGCAGGCATTCTCGTGGGCATCGGGCCGGGGGCTGCTTGCACGTCTAGGGGCGTATTGGGTGTCGGCGTTCCCCAAGCCACAGCGGTAGCAGACTGCGCCGCCGCGCGGGACGACTACTATCGCGAAACTGGCAAATACGTGTCGGTGATTGCTGACGGCGGTTTAATTACCGGCGGCGATATCTGCAAGTGCATTGCCTGCGGCGCTGATGGAGTAATGATTGGTTCGCCCTTTGCTCGGGCTGCCGAAGCTCCCGGCCGGGGCTTTCACTGGGGGATGGCGACTCCGAGCCCGGTTTTGCCGCGCGGCACTCGGATTCGCGTCGGGACTACGGGCACTGCGGAGCAAATTTTGCGGGGGCCGGCTTTGCTAGATGACGGTACGCACAATTTGCTCGGAGCTCTGAAAACTAGCATGGGCACTTTGGGTGCTAAGGATATTAAGGAGATGCAGCAAGTGGAAGTGGTGATTGCTCCTTCTCTGCTGACTGAGGGTAAAGTCTATCAAAAAGCTCAGCAGTTGGGCATGGGCAAGTAGATTTACCCATCAAATCCCAGCAAATCTTGACAAAATTTGTTCAAGAGTCTCTAAATTTACAGAATATTGTGGAATTATCGAAAAGGAGATGTCACAATAGAAGAAGCGGAGACAAATGTTTCCGTTCACTCCTCACACCACACTCCGCCCGGACTACTGTTCGGGCGGTTCCTTTTTGACGGCCGGCGCTTCTGTTTACTCACTGGGTACGGGGTTAAGGGTGTTTGCTCCGGATAGTCAGGCAGATTGGGGAGAGCGGTTTTCAGTTTTGAGGTGAAAGTATTTCTAATTCTGCGCTGTACTCGATCGCCCGGCACGAATGTCTTGCGCCCTTAACATCAATCAGTTCAATCCGTTAAATCCGTTACAACACTCCTTGCCAAACTTCGTTCTATTAAAATCCTTGATGCAAGTGGTTACACTCTTTGCTAAACTTGTTAACCAAGAAATAGTATTTACAAGGATGGCTAGGGATGTCAGCAGCCGCGCAAGTAACCGACTCTTCCTTTAAGCAGGAAGTGCTCGATAGCGAAGTTCCAGTTCTAGTGGATTTTTGGGCTCCTTGGTGCGGGCCCTGTCGGATGGTGGCACCCGTCGTAGAGGAAATTGCCCAGCAATATGAAGGTCAGGTGAAGGTAGTAAAAGTTAATACCGACGAAAATCCTAACGTCGCCAGCCAATACGGTATCCGCAGCATTCCAACGCTGATGATATTTAAGGGCGGTCAGCGGGTTGATATGGTGGTTGGGGCTGTTCCGAAAACTACTCTGGCCAACACTCTGGAAAAATACATTTAACCGGAGATGTTGCACCATTGTCAATAAGTTTTTCAAGATCCCGCTCGCGTGCGTGCCCCACAAGAAAATTAACTCTTTGTGGAACAGGCATCTTGCCTGTTATTGAGAATGGTGCAATATGTGAATTTAACTCAACTGCGAGCCGTTTGGCGCTGTTTTTTTTGGGCAGCGAAAGCCGCGCTCGCTTCAGAACGGGGCAAAGCTACTGGAAAAGTTATTAGCGGCCAGCAGGGCAGTTTGCTGGTGGCTATTGGCTTCTAAATTTGGCTTGCCCCTTAATTTTTTAGGGCGACAAATTGTTACTGTTTCGGAAAAATTCATGGTTGCTTCTGGTCAAGGTTTTGAATCCCTCCAAGCTGATGTGCTCGATTCGATCGCTCGCCTGCCAATGTTGAAGCACTCAGAGTGGATCGAACGCTCGCTCTCGACGATCGTCCGGATGGCCGGAGAGGATCTCGATCGCCTAGACTGGAAAATTATCTCGTCGTCTCTGCGAGATATGGAAAAGGCTTTCTCTATGTTTTATCCTTACCGCCACGTTCGCAAAATTGTGATGTTTGGTTCGGCAAGGGTGTCCCCGGAATCGCCGGAATATCAGATGGCAAAAGATTTTGGTACAGCCATTACCCAGCAGGGATTTATGGTGATTACTGGCGGCGGTGGGGGGATCATGCAGGCGGGGAATGAGGGCGCGACTGCTGAACGCTCTTTTGGGCTGAATATTCAGTTGCCTTTCGAGCAAGGTTCTAATCCTTTTATTGCGGGCGATCGCAAAGCGCTCAATTTTAAATATTTTTTCACCCGCAAGTTATTTTTTCTGCGGGAAAGCGATGCTTTGGCTTTGTTTCCCGGCGGTTTTGGCACTCTGGACGAAGCTTTTGAGTGTCTGACTTTGACTCAAACGGGCAAGTTTGGGCCCGCTCCTCTGGTATTGATCGATCGACCTGGGGGCGATTATTGGCACGATTGGGATGCTTTTGTACAGAAACAATTGCGCGGCCGCGGTTTGATTGCAGCAGACGATCGAAGTTTGTATACGATTACTGACAATGTAGAGGTAGCTTGCGAGGCGATCGCTAGTTTTTATCTCGTTTATCACTCCTGCCGCTACGTAAATGAAAAACTGGTAATTCGCTTAAAATCAGAGCTTTCTGACAGTAGTGTAGAACAGTTAAATGCTAATTTTAGCGATATTGTTGTTACCGGAAAAATCGAAAAAAGTCAAGCTTTAACCCCAGAAATCGGAGATGAAACTTTTGATTTGCCGCGTCTAACTTTGCACTTCAACCAGCGGAATGTGGGACGGCTTTATCAGCTAATTGCTACTATCAATCAAATGGGTGCAGCTTCCCCGGCGGCGGCGCATCCAGAACAAAAGTAGTTATTGGTTGTTGGTTGTTAGTTATTTGTTATTTGTTATTGTCTGTAGGGGCGGGTTTTACCAACAATAATTGCCGAAAACCCACAATCTTGTAAACCAGCCCCTCTTATTCCTTATGCTAGACTTACTATTAATTAGCACTGTGGGATTTCTCGGCAGTTTCGGGCACTGCGCCGGAATGTGCGGCCCGCTGACAGTAGCATTTTCTCTATCGAATGCGGGCAAGGATAAATTAGTTTCCTTTCGCTTTCATCTGCTATTAAACTTAGGAAGAATTGTTGCATATGCCTTAGTTGGTGCTGCAATTGGCGGATTGGGTTCGGTATTGATTGCAGGCGGGCAAATGGCTGGGACTGGCAGCGGATGGCGGCGGGCGATCGCACTTATAACGGGCACAATGCTAATTTGGTTTGGATTGGTACAAATTAAACCAGATTTGCTGCCGCGATTGCCGCTGTTGCACCCAATTTCGCACGATCGCATCAGCAACGCAATGACCAAAATTTCAACTCAAAAAAGTTGGTGGATGCCCTCCGCCTTGGGTTTGATGTGGGGCTTAATTCCCTGCGGTTTCCTGTATGCAGCGCAAATTAAAGCAGCAGAAACCGGAAACCCGATTTTGGGGGCTGCAACAATGTTTGCTTTTGGAATCGGCACCCTACCAACAATGCTGGGAGTGGGGTTTTTTGCTGGCAAATTCAGCGCCGACAAACGCAGTCAACTGTTTCGCGCCGGCGGTTGGGTGACAATTGCAATTGGTATGATTACCTTGCTGCGAACCGACGAAATGGTGGATTTTACAGGACACGCAGCGCTGCTGTGCTTGATGTTATCACTGTGCGCGCGTCCGGTCAGCAAATTTTGGCCGCAACTGCTGCGCTACCGTCGCGCCTTGGGTGTGGGCGCGTTTGTCTTAGCCCTCGCCCACACGTTTCATATGCTGAATCATACCCTGAAGTGGAATTTTGATGCCGTGTCTTTCATGTTGCCGCAGCATCAGTTGGGAATGGTGGCTGGGATGCTGTCGCTGCTGTTGATGGTACCGGCGGCAGTTACAAGTGTCGATCGCATTCAAAATTCTTTAGGCAAACTGTGGCGACAAATTCATTTGTTAACTGTTCCCGCTTTTTTGCTATCAGCAATGCACGCCGCCCTCATCGGTTCCCACTATCTCGGCGGCTTTGAATGGAAATTGCACAATCAACTGCTGACAGCCGTTTTAGCGGTGGTTGCAGTCTTAGTTTTGTGCGTGCGATCGCGCTTATTTTGGTCAATCTTATCACGGGAGGATTTCTATGTTGCGCCTGTCAAACTCAAATAAAATTTTGGGAATATTAGTTTTTTTAGGATTGCTCATTGAAGCAGCAATTCCCACAGCGCCACAATTCAATTCAACTTCTGTTTTTGCCCACGAAGTCGAAGTTTCCGGCGATGTTGCCGCTACCTTTCACCTAGAACCAAACCACAACCCCCGCGCCGGAGAAACCGCCAGAGTTTGGTTTGCGCTGACTCGCAGGGGCGGTAAAATAATCCCACTAGAGCAGTGTAACTGCCAATTAGCGGTTTATCCCAAACAGCACAAAGAGGGGGATAAGCCCCTGATGCAGCCGCCTCTCAAAGCCATATCTGCGGAGAAATATCAAGGCATTCCGGGCGCTGACATCGTATTTCCCAAAGCTGGAATTTACGAACTTGAATTGAGCGGAACAGCCAAAAACAAAGCTAATTTTAAACCATTTGAATTTAATTATACTGTCACAGTTCGCTAAGATCATCTTTCCATCACCGAACATCAATCTTGTAGGGGCGGGTAAACCTGCCAATAAATGCCTAAAACCCACAATCTCATAAACCCGCCCTACGCTCTTCATCAGAATTATTCCTCTCTCTCTTCTCTTTCTCTGCGTTCTCTGCGTTCTCTGCGGTTAAATCATTCCGATCAAATCTGTATAAAACCTTAAAAATTGCCAACCCTACAAAATCTCACAAACTTTTACATTACATTATAACCAGTGTCAATTCTGGAAATTGTTCAAACTAACCTCTCTTGAACTGACTAAAGGATATAACAATGGATATCTTATCAAACACCGTCGCGCTATCGCGGATGCAATTTGCGCTAACGGCAATATTTCATATGCTGTGGCCAGTTCTGACTACCGGAATGGGGATTTATCTGGTAATTGTTGAAGGAATGTGGCTGAAAACTCGCAATCCAGACTATTATCACCATGCTCGTTTTTGGTCAAAACTCTATGTCCTCAATTTCGGGATTGGTGTAGCTTCAGGAATTCCGATGGAATTTCAATTTGGCACGAATTGGGCACCGTTTTCTGAAGCAACAGGCGACTTTTTTGGCAGCATTTTGGGCTTTGAAGCTTCAATGGCATTTATGCTAGAAGCAGGCTTTTTAGGAATTATGTTGTTCGGTTGGGAGCGCGTTCACCCGATCGTCCATTATTTCGCTACAATCATGGTAGCCTTCGGCGCAAACCTATCCACCGTCTGGATTTTAGTCGCTAACTCTTGGCTGCAAACTCCGGCGGGCGGAGAAATGGTTAACGGCAAGTTTATTGTCAGCGATTACTTTCAAGCAATTATGAACCCGTTTGCATTAAACAGCATTCTCCATATGTTTTTTGCGACGTTAGAAACTTCGCTATTCGTGATTGGCGGGATTAGCGCTTGGTATATTCTTAACAAGCGCAACCAAGCTTTTTTTTCCAAATCTCTAAAAATTGCGATCGCCACAGCCATCGCCGTCGCACCTTTGCAGATATTCATCGGACATTTAAGCGCCGAACAAGTTTATCACTATCAACCCACTAAATTAGCAGCAATTGAAGCTAAATGGGAAACCTCAGCAGCGGGAGAGTCAGCAGATTGGACTTTGCTAGCTTTACCTAACGAAAAAGCCCAAAAAAATGATTGGGAAATTAAGGTTCCCAATGGCTTGGGATACGTTCTGGAATTCAAACAAAAACTCTCCGAACCCGTACTCGGACTCAAGGAATGGAAGCCCGAAGATAGACCCCGGATGGTGGGTTTAATCTATTATTGTTTCCGCATTATGTCCGGCATTGGATTCTTTTTTGTAGGATTGATGCTATTCAGTATAATTCAGTGGAAGCGAGGCAAACTTGCTGCTGAAAATATCGCTAGTCAAGCTTGGCTGATGCGCGCTTGGGTATTAGCCGCGCCGCTGGGATATATTGCTGTAGAATCGGGTTGGATTGTCCGCTGTGTCGGGAGACAACCGTGGGTTTTATACGGGCAAATTCGCACGGCTGACGCAGTGTCAAACATCCCCGCTAGCAATGTTTTAACTTCTCTGAGTTTCTTTGCGGTTATCTACAGCTTTTTGTTTGTTTGTGCGATGTATTTCGGCAGCAGAATTATTCGCAAAGGCCCGAATTTAAATCTGCCTGTACCGGGATTGGACAATGAACCTGCAATCGAAACTCAACCCGCAGAACACATTCCAGATCAACGTCCAGTAGAAGCACAACAATAGGAGATTTTATGCAAGCTTTGGAGCATTTTCTCCCGCAAGTTTGGTTTGTAATTTTAGGCATTTTCCTGTTGCTTTATGTCATGTTAGATGGTTTTGACTTGGGAGTCGGAATCTTGTCTCTGACTGCTGACGATGAGGAACGCCGGGGCATTTTAATGACGAGTTTGGGCAATGTTTGGGATGCTAACGAAACTTGGCTGGTGTTGATGGGAGGCGCTCTGTTTGGTGCTTTTCCCCTCGCTTACGGTACGATTTTGACAGCTTTGTACATCCCGATTTGCATGATGCTTTTTGGGTTAATCTTTCGGGCTGTGGCGTTTGAGTTTCGGGAGCATTCTAACCGGAAAAAGTTTTGGAATTATGCTTTTGGTGCGGGCAGTTTTTTGGCATCTTTAGCTCAAGGATTTGCCCTCGGTGCGGTGCTTGAAGGCATTGCGGTGGATGAAGCCGGACATTTTGTCGGCACTACTTGGGATTGGCTGGATTGGCGATCGATCTTGGTGGCTTTGACGCTGGTTCAAGGCTATGTTTTGATCGGTTCAACCTATCTGATCATGAAGACTGACGGGGAATTGCAAACAACTCACTATCGCACTGCTAAAATTGCGGCGGTGACGACTTTAATCGGAGCAGTATTAATTACGATCGCGACTCCGGTTTTTTACGAAAGTACGAGGGCGAGGTTGTTCGACAAACCGCTGGTTTATGTCTTTGTGGCGATTCCTTTGCTGGGATTGCTGCTGGTGGGAATGCTGCTGAAAAGTCTCGCAAGCAAACAAGAAAGGACACCGTTTGTCTGGACAATTTTAATCTTTTTGCTCAGCTTTATCGGTTTGGGATTAATTGTTTTTCCATACATTATTCCTACTCAAATCACGATTTACCAAGCCGCTGCTTCGCCTAGCGCGCTGGTATTTATGATTGTGTTCATCGGCTTTCTGATCCCGATTATGATTTTTTACAACATCTACAATTATGTTGTGTTTCGGGGTAAGGTTGCTGGCGGTCACTACGGGGAATAAAATAGGTTCGTAGTGAGGACTGAAGTTTTCCTAAAAATTTAAGGAATTAAGTTTTCACTGCGAACGAATGGGTCGCTCAAAGCAGGGTTTGCGATTAAATTTTCATCGGTTAAACTGTGCAGGAAAGCTAACAAATCGCGCTGTTCCTGTACTGTCAATTTAAAGCCGGAAACAAAGTTGCTTTTGAGCGGACTTTCGCTACCTATTCCCGCAAATTCTCCTTTTTTAATAGTTCGTCCGCCCGCTTTGTAGTGACCGATAACTTCTGCCAACGTTTTGATACTTCCGTCGTGCATATAAGGTGCAGTCAAAGCAATATTCCGCAGGGTTGGTGCTTTGAATTTGCCCATGTCCGAGGGCTCGCTGGTGATTTCGTAAACGCCAGTATTTTTAGGCGGATAAGCGCCTTTGCCGTCAAGATTGTACAAGCCTGTATTGTGAAAAGCTATTTCTTTGAAAGCTAGGCGATCGTGGGCGATCGAATCTGAGAAGTTTAGTCCGCCGTGACAGTGAAAGCATTCTAAACGTTCGCTGTTAAATAATTGTTCGCCCCGCTTGGCTGAGGCTGAAATTGCGCCGGACTCGCCGCTGTAGCGGTATCTGTCGTAGGGAGAAGTGAGGGAAATTAAAGTGCGTTCAAAAGAGGCGATCGCCTTTGCTAAATTGCTAATATTAATAGAATTTGGTTCTTGACTAAAAGCTGCTGCAAACATTTTTTGGTATTCAGAATCCGATCGCAACATTAGCAAAAGTTCCTCTTCTTTACCAACCATTCCCATTTCTAGGGGGTGTTCGCCAAACAAAGGTACTAATAGCTGAGATTCTAGTTTATTTTGTAGCGGATTTGCCCAAGTTAGCACGGAATTGTAGCCAATGTTGGCTAAACTCATAGCATTGCGCGGGTGTTTTTCTCCGGTTGCGCCGACTCCTAACGTTTTTCCGTCGGTGAAAGCTTTCGCTTGAATGTGACAGGAAGCGCAGGAAAATTCTCCTGTGACTGACAGGCGTTTTTCGTAGAAAAGATGCCTGCCTAATTCAACTTTTTCTGGGCTGATTGGGTTGTCGGCTGGTACAATTGGTTTTGGCATTCCAGCGGGAATGTTCCAATTGTAAGTTGGAGGCGGTGCAGCGGCTAAACTAAAATTTGGCTGGGATAATGCTGCACTCAAACTGATTGCCAGCAAGCATGATAAAATGCAGATAATAGTCAGATTTGATAATTTTTTCCACTTCATTTGATGTTTTGTAAGTAGCCGGCGGTTTGACAATTACATAGAGATTGAGGTGTGCCACAAACAGAGGCAGAGCCTGGTAACGAGCCATTTCACATTACCACAAGACCTCTCTTCTCTCTGCGCCAAGAGCGCCCTCTGCGGTAAAAAAAGGCGTTGCTGATTCTGGCGTATGAATCAACTTTGCGCTTGATGTTACAAAGCTCACCATACTTGGCTTATAGCAATTGGGAAATCTTGAATTCATATTTGTATTCAGCAACGCCGCAATTTAAATGCGCGACAGCTTATTACTTAACTTGAAAGAAAGTTTGTCCCGCAGCAGGTTTATTTCCAAATGGCAAACCTAAGTTTTTCATAATTCCGGCGCAGTCGCCGTCCTTCGGATCCGACATACATCCGGGCGGAGTATTGGCTTGATTGACTGCTAAATTAGTTTGAGAAACTAGGGATTTTAGGTCAGCAATGACTGTATTTTTTGTTGGATCGAAGCTGCTGAAAATTACTTTTGATTTGTTAGGAGTGGCACAGCTAGTCGGCTTTTGATTGTTGCCTTCAGCTTTGCATCCCGTGCTGCCTAAATGAATAACAAAACCCTGCAATCCGCCGCCGTGACTGCCGCCGCGACTGCCTTCACTGCCAGCAATTTGGCTGCTTTGTGTGCCTGATTTACCGTCGGGGTTTTTGTCAGCCATTTGATTTTTCATGTCAATCCTCAGAAATTTGTAGCCGCCGCGCCAGTTCCACCACAGGGATGTTAAATTGAGGGGCGAAGGTGCGAGACTTGCGTCTTCGTGATTGAGGCTAAAAGGTACGCCGAGGGTGAATTGCAGGCCTTTGTAGTTGCCTTTGGGTATTGTACCAATTAGCCGATCGCGAATTTCGGCTGTTCCGTTAGCGCAAGCACCGGATTTATTTTCAAAGTCTAGCAAAGCCACGTTTTGATGCTGCCATTTGCCGTCTTGTTTGAGAGTCAGCGGTACTGCTTTGCCGCTACCGTCAATTAAAGCAACTTCGGATACATAAAAGCGGAAATCTGTAGGGGTAACTGTAGCAGCCGAAGTGCCTAAATTGCTGTAGCTTTCGCCGCAGTTAAAGGATTTTTCGCCTACCGCTGCGCTAAATTTAATTTCGATTTCTTGAGTTTCTGCCGCTGTGGCTTGATGCCTGTCAATCGCCAAAAAGCTGCCCAAAATAGCTGTGCCTGCCAAGGTTGAGGCCAAGATTAGTTTTTTTTTCATTTAGCGATACTTAAAATACTAACTTAGGTAATGCCGGCATAATTTTTACACTTTTTGCTGGAACTGTCAAATGACGGCTTGTCAAACTTGTAAATAGCAAAGTTTATGATTAAGCCTTTATAAAGAAAGAGTCGATAAAAAGCCTTGATGATGTATTGTCGATCGATAATTAATTACATGATCCCTAAAATCTCAAACCTCAAATCTAAAATTACATGAATCCTCTGCCGAATTATCGCCCCAAGCAACTTTCCCTCGGTCCTTTGGAGGCAGAAATTTTAAATATAGTTTGGGAGCTAGAAATTGCTACAGTCAAAGACGTGCACGATCGCATTTTATCCGATCCCGACCGCGAATTGGCCTACGCTTCAGTCACAACAGTGCTGCGCCGCCTGACAGACAAGGGTTGGCTGGTTTGTAACAAAAGCGAACGGACGTTCACTTGGCAACCTTTAGTTTCTGGCGAAGAAGCCCGATCGCTGTTTGCTTACGATCGCTTGCAGAAGTTTCTAGCAGTTGGCAATCCCGATATTGTAGCAGCATTTGCTGACAGCCTCGACCAAGCAACAGTCGAACAATTACAAGAAATTTCCCTTCGCATTCAAGCTGTCCGCCAAGCCCGGGAGGAGCAAAAATAATGCACTTAATCCTGATTGTTACCGCGTTGGTTGCAGCTTGCTGTTTGAGAATTAGATGGTCTGTTCATTCAGGAAATTGGGCCCGCCGCTGGCAGCGATCGCTCTTATTTTTCTTGTTTCCACCGCTGCTGTTGCTCGCGACAGCTATCGCAGTGATTTTTATGGGAACTCAGGGACAAATGGTAAGATTTTGGGACGGATGGTTTAGCTATTTTCTAGCTATAACTTTTTTGAGCCTAGCTGCAATTTTGTGCGTCAAGCTAGCGGTAGACGGCCATCTATTTTTAAAGCAAATTCGCACCTGTCCTCAAAAAAAGATAGCCGGAAAAAATATCAGAATTCTCGACACGCCCGCTCTATTTTCTGCTATAATTGGTTTTTGGAAAACCGAATTTGCAGTCAGTACGGGATTGTTAAAAACTCTCGAGTCAGCTCACCTGCAAGCAGTAATTGCTCACGAACAAGCCCACTACTATTATCGCGATACTTTCTGGTTTTTCTGGCTGGGATGGCTGCGAAAAATTACTGTTTGGCTGCCGAATACACAAGCTTTGTGGGAAGAGTTATTAACGCTGCGGGAATTGCGGGCTGATGCCAAGGCGGCGGCGGGAGTGGATGGTTTATTGTTAGCAGAAGCTTTGCTGTTAGTGGCGAGTTATCCGCACCGAAATTTTGATGTAGATTGCGTGGTTGGTGCTGTGGGTTCGCAAAATAGATTGGGAGAGAGGATAGAGGCGCTGTTGGCAGAGCCTGAATTAGTTTTAAAGGTAAATAAGTGGTTTTTTGGTTGGTTGATTTTAACGCTTTTGCCTTTATTGACTGTGCCGTTTCACAGTTGATTGCAGTGGCGACGATGGAAGAAACAACTGGTTCCTAGGCGCTGACGCTCTTGAGCTAATGTCAGTTGCTGCATTGCCTCGGCACAGGATTAGGTGGGATCTGCCTCGCCTGTGTGTCTTGTCAGGCAGAAATGGAGGCAGAGCCTCCGGAGCTGCGTTACCAGGCAGAGCCTGGTAACGAGTAATTATGTCTGCAAAACACATTTTTCACAAAGGAAGCTCGATCGCGAATTGGGTCCCCTCACCCAAAACCGAACTGCAACTCAAGGCTCCGCCGTGTTTTTCGACAACAATTCGGTAACTGATGGCTAACCCCAAACCCGTGCCTTTACCCATCGGTTTTGTGGTGAAAAACGGGTCAAACAATTGGCGGCGCACGTCTTCTGTCATGCCGATCGCATTATCGGCAATTCGGATGCAAATACTATTTTCGTTAAGGGCTTCGGTACGAATGGTGATAGTTGGTTTCCAGTCGCCGTCCGTTAGCGAAGCCCTCTGAGAGGAGCGCCTTTTTTGGTTGCAAGCATCTTCGAGGGCGTCAATGCTGTTGCTCAGCAGATTCATAAATACCTGATTGAGCTGACCTGCATAACATTGGATTAAGGGAAGTTGGCTGTAATTTTTAATTACTTGGATTTCGGGATATTCTGCTTTGGCTCGCAGTTTGTTATGCAAAATTATCAGCGTATTGTCTATACCTTCGTGAAGGTTTGCAGGCTGTTTTACCGAGTCGTCTAAACGCGAGAAGTTTCGCAAACTAAGAACTATTTCGCGAATCCGATCTGCTCCCATTTTCATCGAAGATAATATTTTTATTAAGTCTTCTCTCAGAAATTCTAAATCGATGTTTTCAATATATTCTATAACTTCTACCGTTGGCTGAGGATAGTTTCTTTGATAAAGTTCCACAAGCTGCAACAAGTCTCTAATATATTGGCTGGCGTAGGAAATATTGCCGTAGATAAAACTGACAGGGTTGTTGATTTCGTGAGCTACTCCTGCTACCATTTGACCGACACTTGACATTTTTTCGGTATGAATTAGGTGAGCTTGAGTTTCTCGGAGTTCTTTGAGAGCGATTTCTAGCTGCTGGGCTCTGTTGTTGGCGATCGCCTCGGAGAGCCGCAAAGCATCCTCCGCTGCTTTGCGTTCTGTTATGTCAAAAATGGCGCCGTTGAGCGATAACATTTGACCTGATGCGTTGAAAATGGCTTGACCTTTTTCTGCAACCCACCGCACTTTTGTGTCGCTGTGAATCAGGCGGTATTCGATCGCGTAAGGTTGTTTTGTCTTAATCGCCCGATCGATAATTTGCTCGATCGCGAACGCGTCATCGGGATGAACTATACTGCGAAAAGCCTGCACCGGTTGAATCATAAAGTTAGCTGCGGGATAGCCGGAAATAGCTTCTATACCGCTGCTGATAAATGTTACGCTCGATCGCCCGGCCGGGCTGCAACGATAAACGGCACCGGGAATGTTAGAAACTAACGATCTAAATTCTTGTTCTCTTTCCCGCAAAGCTGCCTCAATCTGCTTGCGATCGCTAATGTCGCGAGCAAAGGCGCACTGATATTCTTTGCCGTTAAATTCCAAATGGTCGATCGTAATTTCCACCGGAAAAACTCGACCGTACTTAGTGAGGTGGTGAACTTCAATATTAACCGAACCGCACCGTTTTAAGACTTTCCAGTGCAAATTCCAAGCTGTTTCGGGAAAATCTGGATTGATGTCGTGCACAGTCATATCGAGCAATTCTGCCGCAGAATATCCCAAGGAAGAGCAAGCAGCGTCGTTGACGTACAAAAATTTACCGTCGGAGCCCATCCAGAATACCGCATCTGCCGATCGGTCGATCGCCAGTTGAGTCAGTTGCAGCTTTTCTTCAACCCGCCCGCGATCGGCAATTTCTTTTTCTAACTGTTCCTCAAGCGAATTGATAGCTAAAGCGCGATCGAAAATAGTATCTCCACCCGCAATCCCGAGCGATTCTTTGGGCAATTCTCCTGTCTGAATAGCAAGCTTTTCCCGATGTTCTTCTAGTTGTTTTAACGGCACTTGTTGCATATTCTTTGTGGAATTTAAACCAGATTCAGCAAGTGCTTTCGGCATCAGGGCGATCGCCGCTGCCGCTAAGAGCAAAGAAATCACAGCACTTGCAGCTTTGAGAGTTACCGACAACCAATAAATAGAATGCCAAAGCGTCCAAACTTGCGTCAATTGAGCAGCACCGCAAGCAAACAAACCAACAGCAAACAGCCGTCCAATCTTGCTGCGATCGCCTTGGCGGGTAAAATAAACTAAAAATAGTGCCAGAGAGCAATAAGCCAGTGCCGCCAAAAAATCAAAAACAGCGTACAGTCGCAACTCCCCCAGCGCGTCGCAGCCGACTGCGGCAGAGACAGGAAGTGTTGAAAAAAAAATTGTTAATTGTTCTTGCATAAAGTTCCAGAAAAAATTTATCTGCACCAATGCAGAGCGCATCAAATATGATTATTTGATTTCGGCGCTTGAAATATTTACATAATTATATACTTTTTTCATTTTTTATCAAACAGCTATTTTTTCAGGGAATTTGAAAACTGTGTCGGCGGCTCCCCGGGAAGCTTTCCCCAAGTACGAGCAATTGCGATCGCGAGCATCCTAATCTAAAGTCTAAAATCTCAAATTTCAGATCGTACGAGCTGTCAGCCAGGGGTAGAGCCCCCCTGACCCAAGGATGAACTAGCGGACTTTCAAAGCAGCGAAAAACTCAATTTACGAGTCCAAAATTCACAATTAATTAAGCGCCGCCCAGCGCCCAATGCACCAAAGTCCGAACTCCAAAACCAGTGGCTCCCGGGCCGTTGTAACCGTTTTCTTTCTCGATCCAAACCGGGCCGGCAATATCTAAATGCGCCCAAGGAGTATCCTTGACAAACTGCTTCAAGAATAGCGCGGCCGTAATTGAACCGCCGGGACGCGGCCCAGTGTTTTTCATGTCGGCGTGCAATGCTTTCAATCCCTCAAAATATTTCTCTTCCATCGGCATTCGCCAAAACTTTTCGCCGGCCAATTCTGAGGCGGCGACTATTTCGGCGGCGACGCTATCTTGAGGACTCCACAAACCTGCGATCTCGTCGCCCAAAGCAATTACGCAAGCACCGGTCAGAGTTGCTAAATCGACAATTGCGTCAACTCCCAATTTATCAGCAAATACCAAAGCGTCAGCCAGGGTTAAACGGCCTTCTGCGTCGGTGTTGTTGACTTCAATTGTTTTGCCGTTGGAAGCTGTAAGGATGTCTCCAGGGCGCATAGCGCGGCCGCTAATCATGTTTTCGGTGACGGCGCTGATAAAGTGAACTTCGACATCTGGTTTGATGTGACCGATCGCCTTTGCGGCTCCCAAGGTAGCAGCAGCGCCGCCCATATCGGTTTTCATAATTTCGATGCCGCTGCCTGTTGCTTTGATGTTCAAACCGCCGGAATCAAAGGTCAATCCTTTGCCCACAATTGCAATTTTGCGGCGCGCTTTGCCTGCGGGTTTGTATGTCAGATGGATGAATTTCGGCGGCAAATCGGATGCTCTGGCAACGCCGAGAAAGGCTCCCATCCCGAGTTTTTCGCAGTCTTCTAGCTCTAATATTTCTAATTCTAAACCGCATTCTGCCGCTAGAGTTTGAGCGGTTTCTGCCATTGTAATCGGGGTGAGATAATTGGCTGGCGCAGCGACTAATTCCCGTGCTAAAATGACTCCGGCAGTGATTTGGCGGGCGCGGGCGATCGCACTTTCGGTACCGCCAAAACCGAGCAACTGAATTTGTTCGATCTGCGGGCTTTTGTCGTCGGGTTCCGATTTGAAACGGTTGTCTTGATGCAGGGAGAGTTCTGCACCTTCGGCGATCGCGCTGGCTGTAGCCTCCGGCGCACTTTTCCATACAGGAAAGCTAATTCCGAGAATTTGGCATTTCTCCTTTTTGGCTAGCTTGGCGCAAACACCCGCAGCTTGCCGCACGGTGTCTAATTTTAAGTCCTCTGTTTTGCCCAAACCGACGATCGCAATTTTGCGAATCGGATTGTTGCCGCCGACTCGGGCGATCGCGCTCGTGCCCGTTTTGCCCTTAAAATCTACTTCCTGAATCAGCTCTTTCAAAGTGCCTGCGAGTTGTCGATCTAATTGTGCCAAGTCGCCTGTGAGTTCCACAGCGTCCTCAAACAGACCAATTGCCAGAGCATCTCCCGTCCAAGCAGAGCGGGGTTTATCGGTGACTAGAAATTCCATGTTTTGATTTACACTTTAGATTTGAGATTTTTGATTGTACTTTGTCGTTGATGGTTTGTGCTTGTTTTGCAGGTGCGGGTAAATAGATCGGCCGCACAAATTCCCTCCTCCACATCAAAATAAATTCTGGTACGATATCAGCCAAGTCCGCGGGCGATCGG
>NZ_JADEWV010000437.1 GCF_015207455.1 Microcoleus sp. LEGE 07076 | reverse complement strand
CCCTTCCCCTTCCCCGCCAAAAACTCCCGTAGCCGCAACAAACTAGCCGTTTGTCCCAAATTCAGCGGCAGCAGCGACACACCCTCCAACCGAGACTGCACCCAACCGTCGCCCCAATACCACTCGTGAAATCCGTCAATTCCCTGACTCAACAACAGCCGCAGACAATTTGACTCTGCAATCTCCACATAGTGCTGCACCGCTACCGGGCCTATCCAACTTGTGAATGTCAATTCGGGATCGAGCAATTCGGGCAAACCCTTAGAAAACTGCTGAGGCCACAGCCACTGCTGCAACTGCACCGGACGTACCAAACTGTCCCGAATCGCAGTCTCCGAAGCTTCAACCTCAATCCGCAATTGGCTTTGTTGAAAATTACCTAGCATAGCAATTTGAAATTTTATATAGGAGCTTTACTTAATTTAAATGTAACGTAATTGCACGGAGTTCGATCGGCCCCACGTACAGTTTTCAGTCGAGATATCGGGGCCGGCACACGATGGCAAAATACAGACGGCGGTTGAAACCGCGTCTACACAAACACTCACGCGACGGGAGCGGGTTGAAGAACCGACGGTGAAAATTACGTTGTTTTCTTCAGTCCGCGCAGGCGGACATCGTTACAAACACTCACGCGACGGGAGCGGGTTGAAGAACCGACGTTGAAAATTACGTTGTTTTCTTCAGTCCGCGCAGGCGGACATCGTTTGTGTAGGAGCGGTTTCAACCGCCGTCTGCATCTGTATTTAATTCGATCGCACTGTATTTAATTCGATCGCACTGTATTTAATTCGATCGCACACCATCATCCATCTGCCTTCATCTACCAGGAAAGATTTAATAAGTTCGATCGCATTTACCATCCCAAACCCAATTTTCGTATCCAATTGTTAAGCTCTGTTTCATTTCATTTAAATCTCCCGTCCTTACCCCACAGCCAAGAAACTCCGTGATACCATCACATCTGACTGAGTAAATACTTATAGAAAAAACTGGGGAGAAAAGCTTTGACACTACGGGTTGCAGTTGTGGGCTCAGGGCCGGCCGGTTCTTCCGCCGCCGAAACACTGGTAAAAGCAGGCATCGAAACTTATTTATTCGAGCGAAAATTAGACAACGCAAAACCCTGCGGTGGGGCGATTCCCCTGTGCATGGTCAGCGAATTCGACTTGCCACAAAGTATTATTGACCGTCAAGTCAGAAAAATGAAAATGATTTCCCCCTCCAATGTTGAGGTGGACATCAATATCGAAAATGCCGACGAATACATCGGTATGTGCCGCCGGGAAGTGCTCGACGGCTTCATGCGCGATCGCGCCGCCAGCTTAGGTGCCAAACTAATTAACGGCACCGTACACAAATTAGAGATTCCCGCCAACAACACCGACCCCTACATTCTCCACTACGCCGACCACTCCAACGGCACCGCCGTGGGAACTCAGAAAACTCTGAAAGTGGATTTGGTGATTGGGGCTGACGGCGCTAACTCCCGCGTAGCCAAGGCGATTGATGCAGGCGACTACAATTATGCGATCGCCTTTCAAGAACGCATCCGCCTGCCGGAAGATAAAATGGCTTACTACCACGACTTAGCCGAAATGTACGTCGGCGATGACGTGTCTACCGATTTCTACGCTTGGGTGTTCCCCAAATACGACCACGTAGCCGTCGGTACCGGCACGATGAAAGTCAATCAAGCCAGCATCAAAAAGCTGCAAGCAGGCATCCGCGCCCGCGCTGCCAAAAGACTCATGGGCGGTGAGATTATTAAAGTGGAGGCCCACCCCATCCCCGAAC
>NZ_JADEWV010000129.1 GCF_015207455.1 Microcoleus sp. LEGE 07076 | reverse complement strand
CCACACCCAACCCCACCACCGGATGGTACGCTATAGTCCCCGAGACCGATCTAGTCAATTTGTCAATGTCGATCGAAGATGCCTTTAAACTCATCATCTCCGGCGGCATCGTCAACCCCAGCAACTCACTTCCAGTCACCGCCGACAAACCCCCAGGCAAAACTCTCGAGCCCTTAATATCCGAATCTAGATACCAGCGTGTCCCAGTCGAAGAAGACTGAACCAGCCGGAAGCAGAAAAAGCCGAGACCCAGAAACCCAGTTTCTACCATAAATCTTCGGTTTCAAAGCCAAGTATCTATAACAGGACTTACGCACCAGGCATATAAAGATGCCTCGATAATCGTTAAATAACCCAGTCTGACGCACCCTACAAGTCGGCAGTCCTCTGAAAGTTGCGTTAGTCCTATATAAATAAATCGGGTTTCTAGGCGGTAAACTTTCCCAGCAACCAGAGTAGAATTGCCAAAATAATTAGCAGCAACGTCCCACCAAAAAAAGAAATTGTCGGTGTCCCGCCTGCTGTGAAAATTTGATTGAACCCAGATATTGCAACAATGTCAATAAAGGGATTTTTCGTGAGGTCGGGCGGGTTTCTTTAACCTCGAAAGCAAGCTTTGAGGTTATTGGTGAAGTGAACCGCTACAGGTTATTGAAAGGCGTGCAACATCTCAGATTAAAAAGACTTTGGCAATTGCTCGTCTAATATTTGCCCAAAACCTGCCCAGAAAAAATCATGACCGAGGGCGGTTTTTTTGCGGATTTTTCTGCTAAAGTCCAAATCTACGGTCTCAACCAGTACCTAGCAATCTCAACAACTCCCAAATTACTAAAGTCCCAATTTCTATCTAAAAAATATGAAAAAAGCCCGCGAAACAGCACGCGAACTCGCACTCCTCGGCATCAGCCAACTCCCGGCGAATCCAGAACTCTTAGAATCGAAGAAACTGCAAGATGTTCTCCTCGCCGCCATCCGCACCCTGACAGGAGAAGTTCAAGAATCCTTAGAAGCAGCAGCGTCCGAAGTGCAGCGGAGTAGCGACAAACTGCTTGCTAGCGAAATCCGCGCCGCCGATATCCAAAGTGCTAGAGCAATGGTGCGCGAAGCTGTGGAACTCACCCAAACGGCTATTAACCGCCTCGGTTCGGCAATGGAGTTTCCAGAACTGATCCAGCTTGCTAACCAGCAAGATGTCCGTACCTATGCTTTGCAAATCCTCACGCAAGTCAGCGCCAACCGCCCTCAAATTGACGAATTGCTTTCGGAATCGCTCGTAGATTGGCAAATAGATCGGTTGCCCAGGATCGATCGAGATATCATGAGAATTGCTGTCGCCGAAATCCTTTATCTCGGCTTAGCCGAACAAATCAGCGTCAGCGAAGCCGTCCAACTGGCAAAACGCTACAGCGGCGACGAAGGACATCGCTTCATCAACGGAGTTCTCCGCCGAGTAGTCGATAAAATTAACGCAGAAGTTGTTAGTCCATAGTCATTAATTATTGGTTAAGCTGTCGCACATTTAAATTGTATATTCAGGGCGGGCGGGACACCCCACTCATTGTCTAATTTTTTTTGATCTGCAATTTAAATGCCGCAACGGCTGATTAATCCTCAGTTATTGGTCGCTAGCGACGATCGGCAATCCCGCAATCGGCCCTAAACTAGGGACTGAGGACGAATCACTAATAATATCGTGGACGGTGGCATCGGAACAATAAAATTGAGTCAACAGTTAACACTCAACCATTCAGTTTTTCGACCCGCCCGTCAACAATCAACAGTCAGTAGGGGCGGTGCCTGTGAGTGCCCTTCTTCTTCTTAACAATCAACAGTCAACAGTCAACAGTTAACAGTCAACAATCATTCCGGTGCAACCGGAATTGATATAACTCTTCTTTATTCCCCAAATTTCTATGGTTTTTAATTGGTTTCGTCGCCAGTACACCGAAAGCGGATCTTCTGAAAAAGAAACTCCCCCCCAGCAAACCCCAGATGAGTCAACACAATCGGCACCCGTTGAGCCTCCAACAGATGCAGCAGCAGACCAAAGCTCTCCCGCTGTAGCCGAAGATTATCTCAATTGGGCAAAAGCTGCTTACAAAAATATTCAAAAACAGCAACAACCTGAAACAGAAGTTGCTGACACAGCAGAGGTTGAAGTTCCGGCCCCCGAAACAGAAGTTGCTGACACAGCAGAAGTTGCAGCAGCACCAGAACAAAGTGTTGCACAAGTTGCAGAAGTTGCAGGATCTGAAAAGCTTGGAACTAATGATAACGAAGAACTAGATGCAGTTACCCCAGTCGAATCTCCTGAAATAGTGCAACAGATAGTTGGGGATGCAGACACTGCACCGATCGCTCAAAAATTAGAAGTAACAGCAGAAAATATAGAAATTGCCACACCCGCAACTGAGCTTGCAGACACCGAGTCGATCGCATCTGAGGAGATAGTCGGCGAATCTCTGCCGTTTTGGGCCAGAGCTGTGGCCGATCGCACGGCTCGCATCGAACGCCTCAAAGAAACCGCCCTTGAAGAACCCGAAGTAATTGCAGCCGCAGCCGAAAGAGCCGCCATTATCGAAGAAATTCCCGGTTTCGCCTTTGACGAAGGGTTCCTCTGGTCATCAGAAATCCTCGCCAGTCAAGGCCGCCGGCCAGATCAAATATCCGTCGAAGAAATCAGTTGGCTGCAAAAACTGCGGAAAGGCTTAGAAAGAACTCGCCGCAGCTTAATTAATCGATTAAAGGCGATCGTCGGTCAAGGCCCGCTCAACCAAGACGCGGTAGCCGAAATAGAAACTTTGCTCCTACAAGCCGATGTCGGAGTCGCCGCCACCGACATCATTATCAACCGCCTCCAAGAAAGACTCAAACAAGAAGCCTTGCCGCCAGAACAGGCTCTAGCCTTCCTCAAAAGCATCCTGCGCGACATTCTCGACGCTCCGACAGCCGAAACCGCCGCCGGCAATCCAGCCTACAGCCTGACATTCGCGCCGGAAAAAGACACCTTTAACATCTGGTTAATTGTCGGAGTCAACGGTGCCGGCAAAACTACGACGATCGGCAAACTCGCCCACATCGCCCAAAAATCCGGCTACCACACCCTGATCGCCGCCGCCGACACTTTCCGCGCCGCCGCCGTCGAACAAGTCAAAGTTTGGGGAGCCCGCAGCGGCGTGGAAATTATTGCCAACCCCGGGAAAAATACCGATCCGGCGGCAGTCGTGTTTGATGCGATCGCCGCCGCCAACGCCAGAAACACAGAACTGCTGATCGTAGACACCGCAGGCCGCCTGCAAAACAAAAAAAATCTCATGGACGAATTAACTAAAATCCGTCGCATTATAGATAAAAAAGCCCCCGGCGCTACCGTAGAATCTCTACTGGTCTTGGATGCAACACTCGGTCAAAATGGTTTGCGACAGGCAGAAGTATTCGCAGAATCTGCAAAATTAAGCGGAGTAGTATTGACAAAACTAGACGGTTCTGCTAAAGGTGGTGTTGCCCTCGCAGTAGTGCAGCAGCTCGGTCTGCCCATCCGCTTTATTGGAGTAGGGGAAAGTATCGAAGACTTGCGGCCGTTTTCTAGTTACGAATTTGTCGAAGCCCTACTGGATTTTAGATTTTAGAATTTTAGATTGATGAGGTATCTGCCCCCGTCCCGATTTTGGAGACCCGGACAGAACTTCAAAGTCTCAAATTCTTAACCTCAAACTAGCATCGCACCAAATTACTAAACAGAAAATACCGGGTTTCTGCTCGCTGGCGTGCAATATCGTTTCCAGTTACATCGGTATTGTTCAAACACTCAACAATCAACAATCACGCTTCGGTGCAACCGGACTCGATATAAGTCCTCAATCAAGCTCCTTTTAAGATCGAAATCACAAATCTAAAATGACTGCTGTGCCTTTGCCTCGTCCCTCACCTCAACCTGCTGACCGCCCGGCAGGTCGCAATTCCACCGACGCGACGCCAGTATTTGCCCTCAAAGAACTGGTGGGCCGCTTGCACCGATACCAGCACAACGTTCAAGATATGTTGGGTTCGCTCTCGTTTGCCCTCCGCAGTTTTAACAATCTCAACCAATTTTTGGAGTTGGTGCCTTTGGTGGCGACTCGCGTTACCGACGCTGACGGGGGAGCTTTAGTGCTGTTCAAACCCAACGGTCAAGTCAGGTTCCAGCAGTTGCACTGTCAGGAAGGACGGCAGTGCCAAGACCTGCGAAAAGCGCTGGAAATAGCCACCAGACAAGCTACACCAGTTGACGGCGCGGCTGCTGGTGAATCTGTTTCCGAAACCTCTGGGCAAACTTCTAGTCTTGACCTGCAACTCAGTCGTTATTTGGGCCCGGATGTTCATTTGTTTGGAACGCCAATTTTAGTCAAGAATTTGGAACGCGGACGGCTTTATGTTTTTAGCAGTGACCCGCAATATCTGTGGACTGCCAGCAGACAGAAATTAGTTCGGTTGGTGGCGGATCAAACCGCTGTGGCAATCTACAAAGATGAACTTACTGTTAAGTTGGCTGAAAAAGAACGCTTAGATAGAGAGTTAGAAATCGGGGCGGAAATTCAATTGCGGCTGCAACCTCGCAGTTGTCCGAAAATTCCCGGTCTTGACGTGGCCGCCCGCTGCAAAACGGCTAGCAGAGTCGGCGGAGATTATTATGATTTTATTCCTGCTGACTATGACCCGATCGGCAAAGATAATGAGGGGCAACACCCCCCATCCCTGATTAAAAATCTCAAGTCCAAAATCGACAAGGGCCGCTGGAGTATCGTCATCGGCGACGTGATGGGCAAAGGAGTGCCGGCCGGCCTGTTGATGACGATGACGCGGGGTATGCTGCGGGCGGAGGTTTTGAACCGCCACTCGCCTGCGAGAATTTTGCAACATTTAAACCGGGTAATGCACGCGGATTTGGAAAATTCCCACCGTTTTGTAACTTTGTTTTATTCGGAGTATGACCCGAAAACTCGCGTTTTGTCTTACAGTAATGCTGCTCACCACCCGCCTTTGCTGTGGCAAGCTGCAACTAATTCGATTATTGGGCTCGATACTTTGGAGGGTATGTTAATTGGTTTGGATGCTGATTCGCACTACCAAGAAGCCCAGGTGCAATTGCAGCCGGGAGATACTATTATTTATTACACTGACGGTTTTACCGATGCTGCTAATCAAAGGGGCGATCGCTTTGATGAGGATAACTTGACCGCAGCTTTTCAGTGGGCTTGTCAAAATTACCAGCAGTCTGAGGAAATTTTGGATTATTTGTTCGATCGAGTTCACCAGTTTGTCGGCATTGGCAATCGCAACGAAGATGACATGACACTGGTTGTACTTAGAGTAACACCTTTAGCAGGAGAAAAGCACCATGATAGTTAATTTAATGCCGGAAATTATTGCAGGAGCGATCGGCTCTATTGCTTGGCACGATGCCGTTCATTTGTTAGTTGTCAAATCTCATTTGAATACGGTGATTTTGGGCCAAAGCTACGAGATTTTTACGAATTTCCAGAAAGCTTGGAATAATTTTGTGTCTACTGGTCAAATAGGAGCTTTTTTTATCGGTATATTTGTCGGCTGGTTCTTTAAGGGAATTTTTCCTTAGAGTTTTTGTCGGATAGGGCATCACGAAAAAATTTGAGATCAATTCCGGTTGTACTGTCAGGTGACTGTTGACTGTTGACTGTTGACTCGATTTTCTGATTCCGATGCAACCGGAAACGATCTGAAAAGTTAACAGGCGCGACTTCATTTTTTTCTGATGCAGTATAATTTTAATACTTTTGTAGTCAGGAATTCAGTTTTTTAGTGTCAATACAGCTATAAAAAGCTTGCAGTCAGGATTAAAGTCTTTTCTTGCCGAATTAGGCAGTCAGGATTGTAGTCCGATGCTGCAAATCGGATGACTTGGATTTCGATGCCCAGAACCGGTTTTTTAGAGACTTCTACAACAGACATATAATCTAGTTTTACTTTCCGCAATGACAGCACAACAAAAAACTTGGAGTCAAAGATTTGAATCGGCGCTGCACCCGGCGATCGTCCAATTCAATGCTAGTATAGGCTTCGATATCGAACTGATTGAGTACGACTTGACTGGTTCGGTAGCTCATGCAAAAATGCTCGCTAAAACAGGGATTATTTCCGCAGCAGAAGGCGAGCAGTTAGTCAATGGTTTGGAGCAAATTCGCCGCGAATACCGGGAAGGTCTTTTTGTTCCGGGAGTTGATTCAGAAGACGTTCACTTTGCGGTAGAGAAACGGCTGACGGATATTGTCGGAGATGCAGGCAAAAAGCTGCACACGGCTCGATCGCGCAACGACCAAGCCGGTACCGATACTCGTTTGTATTTGCGCGATCGCCTCGCAGAAATTCGCCAGCAATTGCGGGAATTTCAAGGGGTTTTGCTCGATATTGCCGATGCTAACGTCGAAACTTTAATCCCTGGTTACACGCACTTGCAGCGCGCTCAGCCAATCAGTTTGGCTCATTACTTGTTAGCTTATTTTGAAATGAGCGATCGCGATTGGGAACGTCTAGGCGATATCTCGAAGCGGGTGAATATTTCGCCTTTGGGTTGCGGCGCTCTGGCGGGGACGACTTTCGGGATCGACCGACATTATACCGCAGAACTATTGCATTTTGACAAGGTTTATGCTAACAGCCTAGATGGAGTGAGTGACCGAGATTTTGCGATCGAATTTCTCGCAGCGTGCAGCATAATTATGGTACACTTGAGCCGGCTATCGGAAGAAATGATTTTGTGGTCGTCTCACGAATTTGGATTTATTAGCCTCACAGATAGCTGCGCTACGGGTTCTAGCATCATGCCCCAGAAAAAAAATCCCGACGTGCCGGAGTTGGTGCGGGGCAAAGCGGGACGGGTGTTCGGTAACTTGCAAGCCTTGTTGGTAGTAGTGAAGGGACTTCCTTTGGCCTACAACAAAGATTTACAAGAAGATAAAGAAGCTTTGTTTGATAGCGTCAAAACAGTACAGGGTTGCTTGGAAGCAATGACGATTTTGCTGCAGGAAGGAATCGCGTTTAACCACGATCGCCTCGCCACTGCTGTTACCGAAGACTTTTCTAACGCTACAGACGTAGCAGACTACTTAGCCGGCAAAGGTGTTCCCTTCCGGGAAGCTTACAACCTCGTCGGCAAAGTCGTCAAAACTTGCCTTTCGGGGGGCAAACTCCTCAAAGATTTGACACTCCTGGAGTGGAAAGAGTTGCACCCAGCATTTGAGAGAGACATTTACAACGCGATCGCACCTCAGCAAGTGGTGGCGGCTCGCAATAGTTACGGCGGTACCGGGTTTGAACAAGTCAGAAAATCACTGATTGCTGCGCGCCATCGGATCGCCTAAACATCATTAAATTCTTGGACAACTTCAGGCTGGCTATCTCTCCAAAAGAACCATCGTGTTTTCCACTCGGGTTCTCAGTTGAGCAGATAGCCGGACTCAATTACTCTTCAGCAGCAGCCATGTCTTTGTCCTGTCTGCCGGCGCCACTCATGGCGCCCATCCCGCCGCCGTTGCCACCGTCAAATCGCCTTCTCTTGTTGGAGAACATATCTTGATTTCTCCGCTTGCGAAACTTGCGAGCGTATGCTTGATTTCGTTGTGCCTTCTCTTTCTTGAGATTGCGGCGCTTAGCCATTATGACCTCACTAATAAACATTGACACTCCCCGGGCGTGAAAGCCCGGGGATTCCTAAGATTGATAATCTGTTGACTCTTGGTGACTGCGATTCTTGCTTGGGGGAAGTCACTTACTTTGCTACAGGATTTCTCCAGCTCAAGTAGACGTGTCTTATCCCGAAGCGTGAATTCTGGTAGGCCCTAGCTACCGTACTCGATCGGTTCTCTTTATGTAGTTAGGCTTTGTTCAAATTTAGCTTTCGTGACGCTCCCACAACAATCGCAAGCGATATGGTTTAGGCTTCTGAGTCCTGTTAAGGATATCGAGAACTTCCTTCAAGGTACTCCAATCGTTTCCCTCTACGGCATTTTAAAGTGAGGAACACGTCTCGCCCCACTGATATTATAAAAAGGAACTGGTTCGTCTCGTTGTCCACCCTCCACGGCTCAAAGCTATGCTTATGAGATTATGAACGGGTGGAATCAGGAGTCTCACGCGCCTTTTATCCCACACTAACCTTTGATCGGTATACTGTGGGGATTCCTGTCTGCCTAGCTAAACCGCAACACCTATCGGTGTGACTACGCACTCAACTAATCCAGTTAAGTTTTTACGTTGTCTAGTTATACTCAATTTTAGACCGATGACGATCATAGCACACCCGGTACAAGACCCAGAAAAAAGAACGCGGGGATTCAAGTCGCTGGGAATCTGGGTGCGATCGGACGCAATGTTTTTAATCTCTCAGAATATTATCTCAACTAATCACACTCAATCCCGGTGACGGGCTCTCCTGTCTTCAGCCTGCTTGACGCTGCCGGCAATTTGGTGAACCTCGCAGATTTGCAAGGGTGGCGAGCTGTACTCTATTTTTACCCTGGGGATAATACCCCCGGCTGTACGAAAGAAGCTTGTGGCTTTGGCGACATTTACTCTGAATACCGGGCGCGCAATATTATTCTAGTCCTAGGCGTCAGCACGGACGAGGCCGCGTCTCACGCCAAGTTTGCAGCTAAATATCAACTGCCTTTTTCGTTGCTGTGCGGCTCAAAGGCCGCAGTCACTACCGCCTACGGCTGTTACCGACTCAAAAAGTTTATGGGCAAAGAATTTATGGGAATTGTTCGATCTACTTTGGCGATCGACCCTGATGGTACTATTGAAAAGGTTTATCGGAAAGTCAAACCCGAAACTCACGCAGCGGAGGTTTTAGCAGACTTGCCAGAGATATAGACTCAATCAAAAATTCAACTAAACCAAAAGGAGTCCCGCACTCTAACGGTACTCCGTTGAGTGCCGGGAGGAATTTGCGTGAGCCAAGAGAGCCACCCCGAACCAAACCGACGACTTTACGTGTCGCAAGGTTCGGGGCGGTCGATGAGCAAACAAATCATTTTCGCTATACCACTTGCTTTTGCCATATTCACGAGATACAATATTTGCAGAATTAGTGAAAGTAATGCCTCAAATAATCACCGCCAAGTTAAAACTAAACCTGAATGCCGAGCAAAAAGCTTTGGTGTCTCAGACTGCTTTGGCTTACCGTGACGCTTTGAACTATACTTCGCAAGTCGCTTTTGATACGGGTAAAACCAGTAACGGTCTGAAGTTGCAAAAAGCTGTCTACAACGAATTGAGAGTTAGATTTGGGCTGGGCGCTCAGATGGCTTGCAATGTACCCAGACAGGTTTCGACAACCTACAAAACTCTTTGGACTAAGGTAAAACAATCTAACGACGCTATTGCTTCATGTTACACTAAGAGACGGTATAAAGGGCTAGACAAAGCCCCTAAATACATTTCTCGAACCTGTACCCTAAACTATCAACGCGACTACTCGTTTAAATCCGAGCAGCAAGTGAGTATTATCACACTGCAAGGTAGAATAGTAGTCCCATATGATGGCTACAACAAGCATCTAAATTTGATTGCCAATGGTTCCAAGATTGGGGCAGCTAAAATCGTCTATCAGCGTTGTTCTAAGACTTACTACTTAATGGTAGGTATTGAAGTAGAAGTACCTGAGATTAACCCACTAGAAATAACCAGAGTTTCTGGTGTCGATGTGGGTATGCGCTACTTAGCTGTAGAAACAGACTTACAAAACAAGTCGAAATTTTATTCAGGAAAAGACGCTAGACACAAGGCCAATCGCTATCATAAAGCCAGACAAACTCTTCAGCGTAAAGGCACTCGGCAGGCAAAGCGCAGACTAATCGCTTTGTCAGGAAGAGAAAGACGGTTTATCGCTGACGTGAACCACCAAATCAGCAAGGAAATTGCCAAGCCTAACAGCCTGATTGGACTAGAAGACTTAACCGGAATCCGGGATAGAACTAAGTCTAAATCTGGGAAAAAAGCTAGTAAGAAGCAGCGTAGAGCTAATAGAAATAAGGCTAAATGGTCGTTTGCCGAATTGCACGGTTATATTGACTACAAAGCCAATCTAAATGGTTCGTTAGCAACGAAAGTTCCGGCTCATTATACATCGAAGAGTTGTCCTAAATGCGGACATACTTCGGATGCTAATAGACCTAACAAAGGACTATTGTTTCGATGCGAATGTTGTAGTCATGAGTTACACGCTGATTTGATTGGTGCGCGAAATATTGCAATCAGAACGTTGCTTGTCCGGCAGGACTGGACGAGTACGGGGAGCTTGTCAGCATCCCCTGATGTGTCGGGCCGTGAAACTAAAGCTGAGATTCTGCAAAGGTTCTCGGAATTGCGGTGGAGCTCAGATACAAGCCCACATCTCCGGCGGTACTCCGCTTGATGATGGGTAGTTGACAATTAACACTTTTGAGATGCGAGCTACGAAATCTAAAATTACTTTATCCTAAAAAAGCTTTTGAGTTTATGGGTCGATTGTGGCAAATAGGACAAACTGTGCTGGGGCTGATTTTTAGACATCCCGTCACCGGTACTGCAATAATTCCCGTATTATCCGACGGGCGAATTGTGTTGATTCGCCGCCGCGACAACGGTCGCTGGGCACTGCCGGGAGGTATGGTGGATTGGGGAGAGGACGTTCCGACGACGGTGCGGCGGGAATTGGCGGAGGAAACAGGACTCGATTTAGTCAAAATCCGTCGCTTGGTGGGCGTTTATTCGGCTGCCGATCGAGACCCTCGCCTGCACTCGATTTGCATCGTGGTGGCAGCAGAGGTGGAGGGAAATATCCAAGTTCAGGATACGCTTGAAGTCAGCGAGGTTGAGGCATTTTTGCCGGGATCGCTGCCGGAGGGTATGCTCAGCCACGATAACGACCAGCACTTGCAGGACTATTTTCAAGGTCGGACAACTTTGGCTTAAACCGACGGGCTATCCCAATTGAAGCACAGTCGGAAAATACCTCGGGGTCAAAAGTTGTCTGTGATGATTGGAATTAATTTTTAATCTTTCCATACTTTAATTTACAAGTTCTGAACCTTTAATTAATGATTTTTTATTGGTGAATATTTAACCGGATGTACTCACTGCTACGCAATTCTCGGGTCAAACTCTCTTTAGGGCAAATCTTCTGGCACGAAATCGGTCAAGGCCCTAATATAGTCTTTTTGCACGGTTCTTGGCACGACAGCAGTCAGTGGCTGGGGACGATCGAACATTTGAACCCCTACTACCAATGCTTCGCACCGGATTTGCTTGGGTTTGGCGATTCGGAACGCCCGAATATTAATTATTCGATCGAGCTGGAAGTACAATGTCTCGCCGAATACCTAGATGCTTTGAATCTGCGACAGGTTTATTTAGTAGGTCATTCTTTGGGCGGCTGGGTGGCGGCCAGCTACGCGCTCAAATATCCCGATCGAGTTCAGGGTTTGGTATTGTTGGCCCCTGAAGGTGTCAAGGTTGGCCATCGGCGGGCGCGGTGGCAGACGGCGCGCTGGCTGATCGCTCAACCTCCGCTGACTTATTGGTTGCTGCGATCGATCTATCCCATTGCTAAGTTGCTGGGCGGCACAAAAAATATTGACCGACTGCTAAATTTCAGACAACAGTTGATGCAGTCTGTTGTTGCCGTGCAGTTGCTGTTTCAGCGGCGGCGGGCCCAAATTAGAGCGGAGTTAGTTGATGAGAATTTACCATTGCTCAAAGTGCCTGTTTTGCTGTTGCACGGTTCTGAAGATACCGTCACAGCTTTGTCTCTGTGTCAATGTTATGCTGCTCTAGTTCCTGATGCCGAACTGCAATCTGTAAATCCCGGGGAAAGTAACTTGCCACAGGAATTCCCGGATATTGTTGCTAAATATATTCTGCAATTTGCTAAATGAATTGTTGACGGTTGACTGTTGACTGTTGACTGTTGACTGTTGACGGTTGACTGTTGACCGTTGACTGTTAACAACTAACTAATAACAACTAACTAATAACAACTAACTAATAACAACTAACTAATAACAACTAACTAATAACAACTAACTAATAACAACTAACTAATAACAACTAACTAATAACAACTAACTAAGGACTAATTCCCCAAAAAATCGCTTCTGGTGCGTCAATTACCGACGAGGCTGTATCGGGAAAGGCTGCGGTGAGATATTTTAATAGCAAAGTTCGATCGCCCCCGGTGAGCGCAATTTTGCTATTAGGAAACAAATGCAGCCAATCTTCAATAAAATCCTTCACCGCTGCTACTGCTGCATACACAACTCCGCTGTGAATTGCCCCAGCAGTATCTTTTGCCCAGCGGTGCGGCAAAATGTCTGGTAAGCTAACTGAGGGCAATGCTGCGGTTTGTTTACCGAGCGACGACAATTGCAAACCCAAACCGGGCAAGATAGCGCCCCCAATTAAATACCTATTGACATCTGCCCCAGTAAATGTTAGAGCTGTACCAGCGTCTATTAGTAAAACTGGCCAACCCAATTGGTTGCCAGCACCCAGTAAAGCCAAAGCTCTGTCAATTCCTAGGGTTGGATAGAGTCCGCCGATCGGCAATTCGTCTAAACTAATAATTCGGACATCGGGATAACTCTGCCAGATTGCTGTTTGCTGGGGAACGACTGATGCCAAGACTAGAGGTAGCGACACGAAAGAAAGTGTGTGAGGACTAGAAACAGCGGCAGTATCAGAAAGAAAAAGGAGATTTTGAGCGGATATTTGCTCGATCGATCTCATGATTGTTTGCACCAAATATTTGGCTTTTTCTGGCTCGCAGAGCCGGGAAACAGCGTCAGCTTTGAGATGCTCTGTATCCCATGTTTTCTCTAGGGTGTTTCCCGCAAACAATCCCCAGTGCAGCCGCGAATTGCCGATCGCCAAAGCTATTTTAACCCGGCCTTTACCTGTAAATTGAGGTGTCAGGTTGCTGCTACAAGGTGTCGGGGGAAACTTTTCGGCAATTGAGTTTTCCATATATATTGATCGCCAACATTGAACTAAAGATAGATTTTATATTAATTTTATTCGATTAACCTAGCAATTATCTCTAATTAACATCTGACTAATTTCAAGGGGCGCGCTCGCTCTGTATTTTCGCTGAAGCTGTCGGACATTTGAATTCTATGTTCAGGGCTGGTCAGACGCCCACAAGACTTTAATTGTTTTTTGACATATAATTTAGATGCGTAACAGCTTAAAATAAAAGACATAATTTATATTTATAAATATTTGTAAACAAAATATTTGCTAGGGTGGAGATGTATCCTTTATACTTATTTCATATGTTCCAGCAGTCGTAGTGTCGATCGGGCTGTTGGCTGCGTAAGCAAATGTCTAAAAATCCAGGCTCTATCAAAATACAGTAAAACTGCCGAGTAAATATGTCTTTAAAGATACAACAACCTGAAAACCCTTGGGCGAGATTCACTTCGCAGTTGCCGGAAGCTGAAAAGTGGAGGCAGGAAGAAAGTCTTTCGCTGCGGGAAATAGAGGAACAAAAAGCCCTAATTGTGCAGATGCAGCAGCAAGTTCAGCTATCAAACTTGCTGAACCAAATTAATAACGAAATTCGCAGTACACTTGACATTGAAGAAATTTTGACATCTGCCTGCCGATTGCTGGGGCAAGCGCTACAGTCCAGCCGCGCCAGCATTTTAGTCAAAGAATCAAGTACAGGAAATATTTTAGTCACGCGGGGAGAGTACAACGCGGGGGATTATCCGATCCAACTGGGCATGAAAGTACCGATTGCTGACAACCCGCACTTGGAAGGAGTTATGTCTCAGCAAGAGTCGCTAGCAGTGACGAAGTTTCTCGATTTTCAGGGGTTGAACCCAGAAACCAGAAAAATTGCCCAAGATTTGGAAATTAAGTCAATGCTGGCAGTAGCTACTCGCTATCAAGGTGAAGTGAATGGCATAATTGGCTTGCATCAGTGCGATCGCGAACGGCAATGGACCCATTGGGAAAGGCAACTGTTAGAAGGGGTAGCATCGCAGTTGGCCATCGCCATCAATCAAGCCAAACTCTACAGGAAAACCCGCCGGCAAGCCGAACAAGAATCGCTACTGCGACTGATCGGCAACCAAATTCGCAGTACCCTGGATCTGGGAACTATCCTGGAAACAGCGGTGAGGGAAGTCCGCCAAATGTTGCAGTGCGATCGAGTAATTATCTACCAGTTTCAAGATAACTGGCAGGGAAAAGTTGTCGTTGAAGATATGACGGTTCCTTGGCCTTCAATTTTAGGAGATATGGGGGCAGATAAGTGTTTCAGGGGAGATTACGCTGATCTTTACCAGCAAGGGCGAGTCAAAGCAATTAATGATATTTTTAATTCTGGTTTAGAGCCTTGTCACGTTGAGTTTTTAGACAGTTTGCACGTAAAAGCTAATCTGATCGTACCGATTGTTACATCTAGAAACGAAGAAAATTCGCTGTCGGCTGACGGAAGTTGTAATTTCAAATTTCCCGGTAGACTGTGGGGTTTGCTGATTGCTCACGAGTGCCGGGATACCCGCAACTGGCAGCGACAAGAAACGGAGTTACTGTCGCAGCTAGCCGACCAAATGGCGATCGCGATTCAGCAAGCAGAACTTTACAGCAAAGTCCGAGAAGCTGCGGTCAAATCTCAAGCTCAAACCCAGCAATTGCAAGCAGCACTCCAAGAATTGCGATCGACACAACAGCAATTGATTCAAACCGAAAAAATGTCTGGTTTGGGGCAAATGGTGGCGGGTATTGCTCACGAAATTAACAATGCCAACAATTTTATCCACGCCAATTTGTTTCACGCTCAAGAATATTTTAAAGTTTTGAACGAAGCTCTTGAATTGTGCGGAAAAGCTTGCCCGGAAGCAGCGGAAGCAATTGTCAAAATCAATGAAGAATTAGAACTGGATTATGTTCGAGAAGACTTTGGTAAACTGCTAAATTCGATGCGGGAAGGCAGCGGCAGGATTCGCTCCATCGTGACGACGCTGCGAAGTTTTTCTCGATTAGACCATGCTGAATTTAAAGCGGTCGATTTGCATGAAGGTTTGGAAAGCAGTTTGTTGATGCTGCAAAATAAGCTAAAAACAAATATCAAAATCGAGAAAAAGTACGGAAGTTTGCCGCCAGTGAAATGTCATGCAGGTCAAATCAACCAAGTATTTTATAATTTGATTGATAATGCTTTAGATGCGATCGACTCTGCAAACAAACCGGGGGAATTAACAATCCGCAGTTGGCAAAGCGAGCCGGACTGGGTAACAATCTCTGTTCGCGATACGGGAAATGGCATTCCTGCGGAAATTCAGGATAAGATTTTTGACCCGTTTTTTACTAATAAACCTGTGGGAAAAGGCACTGGTTTAGGACTTTCTGTGTGCTATCAGGTAATTGTGCAAGCTCACGGCGGCAGAATTCGGTGCGTTAGTGAGGTTGGCGAAGGAACTGAGTTTATTGTCGAATTGCCTGTGACAAATCAGAAGGGTTCAGACTTGAAGTAAGACCAAATCTAGGTGAAAACTGAGATATTGCACTATTGTCAAGAACAGGCTGTCCGGCCTGTTCTGTCAAAGAGTGAATTTCTTGTGGGATGGGCAGGAGAACCCGTCCGTAAAAGGCTTATTGACAATGGTGCAAGATGTCAGTTAAAACCGCTTTTCTAAGACTCGGCGGTTGAAACCGCTACTGTACAAACTTTCGTCCGCCGACGCAGACTCAAGAATTAATATCGTTTCCGGCTGCATCGTCAGGTGATCAATTAGAGGGCAATTCATCAAACATTGTTACAAGTCGCCACCTATCTCGGCGCAATTTTCAGTTATTCGATTCACAGTCAACAGTCAACATCATGAGGAGTGCAACCGGAATTGATGTGACTGTCAAATAGGAGTTTTGTCAAGACCTAATTGGCAGATTTTTTGGAATTAGGTCGATCGCCCGCGGCAGGCATCGCTCAATTTCAAGTTACTTAACACCCTGATAAGAAATTTTATGAAGATTTAAAAAAGAAACGTGTCAGAATGGAAACAATAAGGTAATGGATAACAGACAAGGAGACACAGTATGGTAGCCCTGACTGAACGAGTCCAACGCAGATTGACGGTGGAAAAAGTCGAAATTGCCTCTGACACAACGGCAATTCGATGCCTGGACTGGGATAGAGACCGCTTTGACATCGAATTCGGGCTCAAAAACGGTACAACTTACAACTCATTCATCATTCGCGGCGAAAAAACTGCCCTCGTCGATACCTCGCACGAGAAGTTTCGCCAGCAGTATATGGAAACTCTGACAGGGGAAATTGACCCGAAACAGATTGATTATCTAATTATCAGCCACACCGAACCCGACCACAGCGGTTTAGTGAAAGACGTGCTGGCTTTGGCACCCCAAGCAATAGTCGTGGGGGCGAAAGTAGCAATTCAATTTTTAGAAAATCTTGTACACCAGCCTTTTGAGCGACTTGTAGTCAAAAATGGTGACAAATTAGATTTAGGAAACGGCCATGTTATCGAATTTGTATCGGCGCCGAACCTGCATTGGCCCGATACAATTTTTAGCTACGACAGTAAAACTAAAGTGATGTTCACCTGCGATGCTTTCGGGATGCACTACTGTTCCGACAGCACCTACGATGACGATTTGGCAGCGGTTGAGGAAGATTACCACTTTTATTATGAGTGTTTGATGGCTCCCAATGCTCGATCGGTACTCAGCGCCATGAAGCGGATGGCAGAATTGGGAGAAATCGGTACAGTGGCGACCGGTCACGGGCCGCTGCTCAGGTACAATGTAGTTGAACTTACCGGACGTTACAAAAAGTGGAGCCAAGCCCAAGCTAAGGCAGAAACCACGGTAGCGGTATTTTACACTTCTGACTACGGATTTAGCGATCGCCTCAGCCAAGCGATCGCCCACGGGATTACCAAAACCGGTGTCGCGGTGGAAATGATAGACTTGAGAATGGCAGACTTGCAAGAAGTCCGGGAACTTGTCGGTACTGCTGCTGGTATCGTGATTTGTTCGCCGCCGAGTAATGGGGCTGCTGCAGAAAATGCCGAAGCTGCTATCAACACAATTTTAGTGGCGGCTAACAACAAACAATCCTTCGGTTTGTGCGAATCCGGCGGCGGCGATGACGCATCGGTTTATCCGCTAAGAAACAAGTTCAAAGAGTTGGGTTTGAAAGAAATATTTCCCAACATTTTGATCAAAGAAGCGCCGACGGAAGCGATTTATCAACTTTGCGACGAAGCCGGTACCGACTTGGGACAGTGGCTGTCGCGCGACAAGGCTGTCAAACAGATGAAATCCCTGGATAGCGATGTTGATAAAGCTTTGGGACGCATCAGCGGCGGATTGTACATTATCACCGCTCAAAAAGGTGAAGTTAGCAGTGCGATGTTGGCTTCTTGGGTGACGCAAGCGAGTTTTAAACCGCTGGGTTTAACTATAGCAGTTGCTAAGGATCGGGCGATCGAATCCATGATGCACGCGGGAGATAAATTTGTGCTCAACGTGCTCGAAGAAGGCAACTATCAAAGCCTGATGAAGCACTTTTTGAAGCGTTTTGCTCCAGGTGCCGATCGATTTGCCGGAGTTAAAACTCAACCAGCTACCAACGGTTCTCCAATTTTGACCGATGCTTTGGCTTATATGGAATGCGAAGTAGTCAGCCGGATGGAACTTTCGGATCATCATATCGTATATGCTACGGTCGATAGCGGTCGCGTATCCAATCCCGAAGCGCTGCCGGCAGTTCACCACCGCAAAGTCGGAAATCACTATTAGTCAATTGTCAGTTGACAGTTGTCATAAGCAAGAAGGAAGAAGGAAGAAGGAAGTTTCAACAAGCGCGTTTAACCCCTGATAAATGTCGTTTAGATCCGAGGCCCGATCCCCCCCAACCCCCCTTAAGAAGGGGGGAACAGGAATTGATCGAATTACCCCTTTTTAATGGGGATTTAGAGGGAA
>NZ_JADEWV010000436.1 GCF_015207455.1 Microcoleus sp. LEGE 07076 | reverse complement strand
CCCTTATTAAGGGGGGCTAGGGGGGATCGAGACTCGGCTATAAACGAGAGAGACGGTCGGTTTTACGTTAAGTTGACACGCCTTTGGCTCTTGGAGTTTCCCTACCCGTTTGCTGTTGCCGAAATTCCAACCAAAGGCTGGCAATAACCCAGTATATTTGCTTGCCAAGTTAGCTTATTTTAGCGACCCCTCCAGCAGACAGCGCAATTACCGATTCAGTATTAATTCTAGCAGTATAAGCGACTTGCGCCCCTTGTATTCCCTTTAAATCCTCAGCTCGTTTTTGAATTTCCGACACTCCTGTAGCTGTTAATGCTGTTAAAAATTGTGGATCTTCATAAACTTCTTGGGAAAATGAAACTTCGTCGCTTTTAGAGAGATTTTGAATCCGGGCTGCTTTGTTGACTGTGGAACCGAAATAGTCGATCGCATTATTCAGATTTACCAGCAAAGCCGTTCCTCGGTGAATACCAATTTTGACTCTGATCCACTCTTGTTGCGGGCGATTTGAGTTGTACTTTCTGAAACTGGCCGCAGCAGCGGCGGCAGCCCCGATCGCTTGTTCGTTGCTGATAAAAGAAGCCATGACAGCATCGCCGATGGTTTTAATGACTTTGCCGCCGCATTGCTCGACCGACTCAAAGAAAATTTCAAAATGATCGCGCACAATATTGTAAGCTTTTGTATCTCCCAGTGTTTCGTACATTCTGGTAGAACCGGTAATATCGGTAAACATGATAGTAATCGCCCTAATCTTGACTCGCTCTCTTTCTGAAAGCGCTTGTTCGCCGAACAACTGCTTGTAATCTGGGTGATGAATCAGTTGGATTCCTGACAGCCGCAAAGGCAGTTGTTCTAATGTCAGTTCATCGGGCAATTCATCGAGATACAAAATTAGTCCAGACAAATTGTGTCCCTGATTAGTTAATTCTATTTTGACTTTTCCCGGACGGATAACTAGCTCTTTTTTGTCAAAATGTTTTCCCTGCAACTGCGTGAGTTTAATTTCTTGTAAGTCTGCTGTTGCTTCGCCTTCAACTTTTAAAATTCCCTTAGCTAAAGTCAGGGGACAGCAGTAGCGGTATCTACCGTTTTCTAAGGTAAGTATCTCCGATTCGGTACAGCATAAAGGCGTTACCAGTTGCAGTTTGTTCTGAATTACTGGAGGCGGAGCACAGACGGGCCGCAGTTTCGGATTTTCGATTTCTTTGTTGAGCGAAAAAGTCACTTCGACGCGATCGAGCAAATCTATGTTAAACTCGCGATCGCACATCGGGCAGAAAGAAATTTCCGATGCGCCTGCCAAATCCTTAAATTCCTCTGTAATCATGTTGCAGTGCGGGCAGTGAATGTCCCAGTGCAAATCAAATGTGCCGGCTTTTACTCCGTACAGAAACTCCGAAGTAATTTCTTTAATATTCTTGACTAAATCGCCTGCTACGTAGAAAGGGTTAATCCGCAATCTCTGCAAAAGGTGGGAACCGGCTAACCAGTTTTCGATTTGGTCGATCGTTCCTTTGCTCGAATTAGGACGTTTTTTAAGTTGTTCTAGGTTTTCTTTTAAAAGTTCGATATTCACAATATGCTTGCCTTTGAGCATCAGTGCAAGAAATTTATAAGCATTTTCTGGTACGATCGGCTCGTCTGCTCTGTTCTTCCCTGAGAATTCTGATCGGTTTGCACCTGTGCCGCTGTCCCCGATCTGTGTACAAATATTAACAAATTACCAGGCTAAAAGCGATGTTTCTTTAGGGTGAATAATCACCGCTCGGTTAAATACCAAGGGCGATCGCATCTGTCTACAGAAACATATT
>NZ_JADEWV010000128.1 GCF_015207455.1 Microcoleus sp. LEGE 07076 | reverse complement strand
GTCTTTGCCGAACCGTCGCTACCCCAGCGCCAGCCGAGATAGGTAGCGCGATCGGTGGCGATCGCCGCGGAGGAACCGGAGCTATTTTTCCAAGTCGCGACTGTTTGGCTGTTCGCGTCGGCGGGAATCAGGACACCGCCTTGAACTGAGGCATTTTGTTGTGCCGGGGGCATCCAATTGCTAGAAGTGGTGCAGGCGAGATCCCGACAGCGCGTGCGCGGTTCCGGTTCCGCCGGCTGGGTTAACGGAAAAGCCCAATAGGCCCCAAGCAGCGATCGTAAAGATTGCCGGACTAAAGCCGGGGAACTGCGGCCGACTGGGCCCGAAGCAATCAAGCGGCCGCCTCGGGATGCCCAAGCTTCTAAAACTTTAATTTGTGCCGGAGTCAAAGTTTCAATATTGGGCAAAAACAGGACGTTTACGCCGGCTAAATCCGCCACATTTTTAATTTCTTCGAGATTGATTGGTTTGTAAGCAATACCGCTTTCCCAGAGGCGGGTGGTAATCTTCACCCAGTCGGGAGAATTTTCGGAGCTGCGAACAACCCCCAGAACTACTTCTGCGAAACTCGCTGAGGGAAATAGGATGAATATATTTAGTAATGTACTTGCTAGAGTTCCAATTAAGACTCTTTGGCAGAAAGTGAAAAAGCGATTTTTTTGACTCTGGGAGCAGGCTTCAGGCATTGAACCGGGTTGTTTATTTTGTTGCATTGACACGATAATTATCCACCACACCGCTAGATAAAATTTCAATAACAATTTCGAGAGATCCATCCGCACCGTACAATTTTTTATCCTGTGCTGCAACCTGAATCAGGACAATATGCGATCTATCGATTTTGGATTTTAAATGTGGGTGTATTCCTCATGACTGTTGGCTGTTGACTGTTGACTGTTGACTGTTGACTGTTTGGACATTTGAACCATACCGATGCAGCCGGAAACGATATTAGATTAAAATCTGCGTGCATTTGGATTGAAAAACCCAAAATAAAGTTTAGATGCCCGACAGCTTACTTTATGCAACAGTCAACAGCTTTCCTGTCAACAGCTTTCCTGTCAACAGCTTTCCTGTCAACTATTTTCTGGCGTTGCAGCTTCATTCACTGGGAATCGATCGATCAACTGCATCGCCCGAGAAGCATTTCGGCGCAAACCATCGGAAACATGAGGAACGTGAGGAATCTGAGACAAGAAATCCAAAGTCCGGCGCAAAATCCGCACCACATCCCCTTCATCCAAACTCGTATGGCTAATCAGTTCCAGCCATTCAACACCCACAGCCCACTGTTCTACCAAAGTCACTAAATCGCGTTCCAGCCAAATCGGGATCGCAGCTTCGTGCTTGCGCTGCACTTGAAACAACCTGCGCCGCAGCCCTTTTTGCAGGTTGTCCAAAGGTGCCAAAACTTCCGGCGACAGCGAGTAGTGAGTCCAACTGTCGGGCCTGGAAACTTCCGTCACCAAAGCAGCGCAAGCAGCAGCGAGGTGGTGGGGGTCGAGTTCGTCAAACTCCGCCGACATCAGCGACAAACCCAACCACAGTTCGTTATCGCCGCGAATGGCAGCGCAGGCTTGACCCAAGATGGTGGGTACTAACCTGTCGGAGGTCTCGTCTCGGTTTCCATCTGGCGAAATTACTCTTTCCAAACAGCCGAAGTTCAGCAAAATGTCGATTAAGTTGAGAAATTCTTCCCAGTAGCGGGCTTGCTGCTTTTCTAAGTCTTGTTCGCTTTTGCGGATTTCTTTTTTGAATTCTTCCCGGCGGCGCTGGCGCTTGAGCAAGGTACCGGGATTGCCCCATTCTAGAACAGGGTGAGTTTCTAGTTTAGCTTCTAGGACTGCGATTTTTTGCTGTTGCTCGATCGCCTCCGGGCTCGGTTCCGGTGCTGGCAATTCTGGGATTAATTGAGCAATTGAAATAGTTTCTTCGTTTCCCAAGCGGCACTGGCCGAGTCTGAGGGTCATTTCCGGCGGCGGGTTCAAGGTATCTGCGGCGCTAAAACGGGGTAGTTCGGCGTGCAGGGCGGCGACATCGCTAATGGCGACGATATACCAGCGGTTATCTTTGCCCAAGCACACCAAATTTGGTGCTTGGCCCGAACCTGCGATTTTGGCAACCAGTACGGCGGGCACGGGAGTTGTGTGCGATCGTTTAGCTGTGGGAACGTGCTTTCCCTTGAGGCTCAAAACCGTGCCGAGCACTGCAAAAGCTACAGCTACGGACATCTCCTTGATTCGAGCTTCTTCTGCTTGCTGCAATAGAGTTTTGAGCAAACGTTTGTCTTCTTTGAGCCTTCCCTGCAATTTTTCGTAATGGGCGAGGTGTTTTTCCATGCTAGAGACATTGCCTCCAGCCGCCAGGGACTTTTCGAGCACCGCCAATTCTGTTTGCAGCCGGTCTAATTCTGCTTGCTGCGGCTGCAAGTACAAGGTTGACAGGTATTGGCCAAAGCTCCGCTCTACCAACTCTTGAGCTTGATCGATCGTGTGAGTTTGCAGTAAGTTCAGCACCATGCCGTAGCTGGGCGTAAATTGACTGGCGAGGGGGTCGGCTTTGGCTGTTGCCAAATAGGAGGCTTCTTTTGCGCCTTCAAAGCGCGTCTGAACTGCTACTACGTGCCCGAGCTTGTCCATCCCCCGCCGACCGGCCCGACCGGCCATTTGCAGGAATTCTGAAGCGTTTAGCAGTCGGTGTCCTTTGTCGGTGCGTTTGGACAGGGTGGAAATGACTGTGGTGCGGGCGGGCATATTAATCCCGGCTGCGAGGGTTTCGGTGGCAAATACAACTTTAATCAAACCTCTACCGAAGAGTTCTTCTACTAAGCCTTTCCAAGCGGGCAAAATGCCTGCGTGGTGGGCTGCGATGCCTTTTAAAAGTGCTTCTTTTTGACCTAAACGTTCTGCTTCTGGGTTTCGCTCTAAAAAATTGTCAATGATGCGTTTGAGTTCGGCTGTTTCGGCTTCGTTAACCAGGGATAAATTTCCGACTTCTGCGACTGCTTGGTCGCACCCGCGACGGCTGAAGATGAAGTAGATTGCTGGGAGCATATCTCGATCGTCCAACCGACACAAAACATCGGTCAAACTGGGAGTAGGAATGCTGCCTCTTTCTGCTTTTTGCTTCTTTTTGGGGACTAGCCGGATATTCGCTCTTTTGCCGGTTTCGTCTAGGAGGGGGAATATGCCTTTTTGATTGGCGAAGTGGAATTGCAGCGGTACCGGCCGAAAGTCTGAGTAGACGAGCTCTGTGGGCCCGTGGACTTTGTTAATCCAGTCTGTCAGTTGGCCGCTATTGGCGACGGTGGCTGAGAGCGCCAGCAGTTGAATTTCGCTGGAACAGTAGATGATCGATTCTTCCCAGACTGTACCGCGCTGGCGATCGTTCATGTAGTGACATTCGTCGAGCACCACGGTTTCGACTCCGGTGAGGGAAGTACCCACAGCTCCGATCGGCGTACCGTAGAGCATATTCCGAAATATTTCGGTAGTCATCACCAAAATCGGCGCATCTCGATTGACGGAGATGTCGCCCGTCAGCAAACCTACCATCTCGTCTCCAAATTCTCTGCGGAAGTCGCGCAGCTTTTGGTTGGAGAGAGCTTTCAGGGGAGTGGTGTAGAATACGCGCCGCCCCCTAAATAGTGCTTGATGGATGGCGTATTCGCCGATTAACGTTTTCCCCGAGCCCGTGGGAGCGCACACGACAACGGACTTACCTGCATCGAGGGCGACAATCGCCTGTCTCTGAAAGTTATCTAGCTCGAAGGGAAATATGGTCTTCAGATCCAGCTCTGGGCGGTTCTGGGAATTATCTGGCACAAGAATTATTATGAGGTTTCAGGGTAATTTTGCTTAAATCTTGCTGAAAGCAAGTCAGCAGAGGACTGTATTGATTTTAGACCTTCGTCAGCCGATCGGCTATGAAGTCATTAGTCATCAGTCATCAGTCATTAGTAACAATTACTAATGCGCCATGCGCCATGCGCCATTGCCCATTCCCAATTCCCCTGTGTATGATTGCTGTTATTTCGACTGTTCCTGTGGTGCAGCTTGCTTCTGGCGATCGGCTTTTACTGCAAGCCTATAAGTATTATGGTTGAATGAAAATGCCGATCGCATTGTGGACTCTGGCAGCAGTTGACGGCGGGCGATCGAGCAAACTGCCTCCCAAATACAAACTCGTCGAACTTCCCCCATCCAAGTTTAAAGCCTCCACAGCACCCATTTGCTGCAATATCTGCGCCAGTTCGGCGAAATTTGGTCCCGCCCCGCCCGCGCGATTGTGCACGGCTACAATCAGCAAATTCCCCGCAGCATTTCGCCCGATCGCACTCCGAATCGCCGTCTGTCGAACATAGGCATCGCTAAACCCTTCCGCCTTCGCATCCAGCACAACTCGACTGTTTTGTACTAACACCGGCCCGCCTCCTAAAATGTAAGGAAAACGGTTGAAATCCGCAGGAATTGTCTTACTTTCCAAACGCAATAAAGTGCCTGTCGAAAGTTGAGGTGCAGGGGAAAAATCGGAACGCAAAGCCAAAACATAACCGTTTGCTGGAATCGGAAAATTTGTTTTTCCCGGAGCCCCTCCGGGAGATTGGCTGACAACTGTATCGCCCGCAACTGTCACAACAATTTCATTATCAGAAAACGGAGTATAAGTTGTGCCCCAATCGGGATTGTAGCGGCGGATTCCTGATGTCACGTAGGCACTATTTAACTGTGAAACAAACAAACGTTGATTTGCAGGAGTTATCAAAGTTTCTTGCAGTGTCAAACGATCGATCGCAAATTCTCCCCGATCGTTCCAGGCGATCGCCCCCCGATTCAAAATTGGCCCGGAAAGCCATTTGTTGTCGCGCCGGATCGCGCCTAAAGCTAGTCGTTCGATTCGATTAAAAAATCCTGCGTTAATTGCAGCAGCCGTTCCCGAAACTTCTGCTGTTTGCAACAGAGGTGCAGTGCCTTTATCTGTCGGCGGATTGCTGAGTATCGGTCTGATTTTAACATTCTTTTGGCGGGGATTGACTTCTAAAAAAACTACGGGAAAACGAGCTGTTCCTAAAGTTTGATACTGCTGCCTCCACCGCACGCCCGGAGCCCAAAGAAGATTTTTTTCTACTAAGGAATCGGGCCGAATGTCGATTACTAATCGATTGGGATTTCCTAAACTGAAAACTTGCGGCCGCCAACCTAATGGAATTTTAAATGTGACTTTGGTTTGATTTCCCGCAGGTTCGACTTTTAGAGATAGTAATTGTTTGCTGGTGGCAAAGGCGCGCTGAATTAAAGCGGGTGCGATTTGGGCATTCAGGGCGATCGACCATTCCTGACCAATTATTGTCGCAGCAGGTGCTACTGGGAGCGGTAAGGAAGGTTTGGTCGGGTCGTCTGGTGTTTCGAGGTTTGGCGCTGCCAGGGTTATAGCTTGTGGAATAGCGGGTTTTGTAGGGTCGTCGGGAGTGTCTTTCGGTGCGGGTGTTGGGGACGGGCTCGGTGGATCGACGAAGTTGACTTGCCACGGGGCGGGGCGATCGAGATCGAGAACTGTGCGATCGCCCCATTCTCTGGCTGCTTGCCGAATGCCGATAACATTGGCAGTTGGAGAGGTAATTTTTAGAACATTGCCCTCGGCAGATATCTGCCAGCCGGCAAGTCTGGCAAAATCTGTAACATCCAAATAGCGATACGGCCCCGTGGCCCGGGCTGTCAAACTTTTAGCGCCCGTGAAAGATACCGAAAACCACTGGACTGGTTGTTTGTTACTGTCGGCGGTGTTGAGCAAATCCACTCCCGCATTTTGCATCAAGCCAACATCGGCAATCCAAGTTCGTAAGTTTGCAGAAGTGCTGTTTGTTGGCTGCACAGTCCAAGCTAGGGGGAAAATGCGACCGTTTAAAGACACTTGGCGGCCTTGTCTGATTGTCGAAGCGCGGATGATGGATTGAGTCAAAAACCGATAGTCCGACAGGGGTTGAAACCCCTCTCTCATAGCTGAATTCCTCCTAAGAGGACTGTCGGTCAATATTTCAGTTGGTTTTAACCCAGATGTTGCACCATTTTCAATAAGCTGTTGATCAACAGCCAAGATGCCTGTTCCACCAGAAAGTTGAGATTTTGTGGAACGGGCATCTTGCCCGTTGTTGAAAATGGTGGAAGATGTCAGTTTTAACCCAGATGTTGCACCATTTTCAATAAGCTGTTGATCAACAGCCAAGATGCCTGTTCCACCAGAAAGTTGAGATTTTGTGGAACGGGCATCTTGCCCGTTGTTGAAAATGGTGGAAGATGTCAGTTTTAACTGACTTTCGCTATAAGCTGGGGAATTAATTCCCTCGCCGGCTGTGACATCATGAGTTAGCCGGGCCCTCTCCCCTTCTTGGGCTTTGGCGGCCAGATTCCAGACTGAACAAAGGACGATCGCCAGTACGGGCGAAATCGAGACTGACAATATCGAAGCGCGATCGGACAATTTACGTTTCACTAAATCACAACCTAGTAATGGCGCGGGGCAGGTTTTGGACAAAACTTATCTGTATTAGCCAGTGTTTCGACGCACTCGCCCTCCCTTACTATGTTGTCAAAATTTTGAGCCCAAATTTGGAATTTTCTTGATAAACTGGATGTTTGCGGCCTGGGAGTTGGCTGCACGATCGAAAGAGTGAGTTTCAACGGCGATCGACCACGCTGCTACACTGCACCTACTAATTCAAAGCGGGCTGGTAGTTTTTGTGTCTGCTGGCGCTGTGTCAACTAATTCCCCAGCGCAGTTGGCAGAATTAAGCTAAAGTCAATAGTCTGTGTTCGCCCCGCCAGGCAGAGCGAGCGGATTCAGGAATCAGAAACTCTAAAAATTAGATCCGTTGCCATGTATCTAAATTAAATTGCAAGGTGGCAATTTTCAAAAGAATCACTCGTCTACAACAGAAGCGTATTCTATGAGACATCTCCAAAGCGATTCGATCGAGATAATTTAAAATCGGCCAACAGGGTTTCAGTCTTAAGTGCAGGTAGCATCTACGTAAATTTTTATCAAATCAGCTTGCTATGTGCTGTTTCAAGATTTACTAAGCTCCCACCGCTCGGCAGCGCATTGTCTCTCCGAGCTATAAAAACAAATCAACCACACAATCACCAACAAAAATAACATTCAATCAACATGGGTAACACGATCGATCCAAACAGCAACGTGCATCAGACTCAACGAGGAACTCCCTATGCCGGCCAAAGCTGGTTAGTGGAAGAAAGAGATGCCTGCGGTGTAGGCTTTATTGCCAACCAAAACGGTAAAGCTACTCACTCGCTGATTCAAAAAGCTCTGCCAGCCTTAACTTGTCTGGAACACCGCGGCGGTTGCAGCGCCGACTCTGATTCTGGAGACGGTGCTGGTTTGATGACGGCAATTCCTTGGGAATTGTTAAATTCCTGGTTCGCCGAACAGGGAATTGTCCCTCCAGCACAGGAAAACTGCGGCGTGGGAATGCTGTTTTTGTCCCCAGATGAAAATCAAGCGCAGATCGCGCGGCAGGTGGTAGAGAAAGTTGTGGTCGATCGGGGTTTCACTGTTGTAGGATGGCGAAAAGTTCCCGTTGTACCTTCGGTTTTGGGCCCGCAAGCCCTAGAAAATCAACCTAAAATCGAACAAGTCATCGTCACCTCACCGCAATTAACCGGAGATGACCTCGACAGACAGCTATTTCTGCTGCGCCGCACCATCGGACACGAGCTTTCCCATCGCCCAGGCTTCACTCGCCAAGAATTTTATACTTGCTCTTTCTCCTGTCGGACGATCGTCTATAAAGGCATGGTGCGATCGGCCGTACTGGCAGAATTTTACCCTGACCTGAAAAATCCCGCTTATAAAAGCTCCTTCGCCGTCTATCACCGCCGCTTCAGCACCAACACCATGCCCCGCTGGCACCTCGCCCAACCCATGCGCTTGCTGGGACACAACGGCGAAATTAACACGCTGTTGGGCAACATTACCTGGATGAAAGCGCGGCAAGCCAATTTATCTCACCCGAATTGGACTGAAGCAGATATCGATACGTTAAACCCAATTGTCAATTCCGACAGCAGCGATTCGGCAAACTTGGACAACGTGATGGAATTGTTGGTGCACTCGGGCCGCACTCCCCTGGAATCCCTGACAATTATGGTGCCAGAAGCCTACAAAAATCAGCCGGATTTGGCTGACTATCCCGAAATTGTCGATTTTTACGAATATTACAGCGGTCTTCAAGAACCTTGGGACGGCCCGGCACTGCTGGTGTTCAGCGACGGCAAGCAAGTAGGTGCTACGCTCGATCGCAACGGTTTGCGTCCGGCCCGCTACTGCATTACTAAAGACGGTTTGGTAATTGTCGCCTCCGAAGCCGGAGTTGTCGATATTCCCGAAGCAGATATTGTCGAAAAAGGGCGTTTGGGACCCGGACAAATGATCGCAGTTGACCTGCAAACCCACGAAATTCTCAAAAATTGGCAACTCAAACAGCGCATTGCTAAGCGGCACCCCTACGGCGAATGGCTCAAACAACACCGCGAAACCTTGGAGCCACAGCCTTTTGCGGAAACGGCAACTCTGGACTCCCAAACGCTGTTAGCAACCCAAACTGCTTTTGGCTACACGGCTGAAGATTTGGACATGGTGATTGTGGAGATGGCGAGTTCTGGGAAAGAACCGACTTTCTGCATGGGCGATGATATTCCTTTGGCTGTGTTGTCAGAAAAGCCTCAGTTGCTGTACAACTATTTCAAACAGCGCTTCGCTCAAGTGACAAATCCGCCGATCGACCCCCTGCGCGAGGGGATGGTGATGTCGCTGACGATGAATGTGGGTTTGCGGGGCAATTTACTCCAAGCAATCCCGGAAAATGCCAAGCGGCTGAAAATAGATTCCCCGGTACTCAACGACGCTGAACTGGATTTCTTGAAAGACCAAAAGTCCTTCCCCGCAACGCAACTGTCAACTCTTTACAAAATTGCTGCCGGGCCCGGAGGTCTACAAGGCGCAGTAGATCAACTTTGTCAAGAGGCAGTTGAGGCAGTTCGATCGGGCGCGAGAATTCTGATTTTGAGCGATCGAGTCTTGAAGGAAGAAGGAAACTTATCCTCTGCTGCGGGCGCGAGTGCTGAATTTACTTACATTCCGCCCTTGTTGGCAGTTGGCGCGGTGCACCACCACTTAATCGCCGTCGGTATGCGGATGAAAACTTCCCTGGTTGTGGATACCGCCCAATGCTGGAGCACTCACCACTTCGCGTGTTTGCTCGGTTACGGCGCAGTGGCTGTTTGCCCTTACCTGGCTTGGGAAAGCGTGCGTGGCTGGTGGTCTGACCCCAAGACTCAAAATTTGATGCAGCACGGCAAAGTTCCCAATATTACCGCGTCTCAGGCTCAAGCTAAATACCGCACAGCAGTTGAAAACGGCTTGCTGAAAATTATGTCGAAAATGGGAATTTCGCTGCTGTCGAGCTATCAGGGGGCGCAAATCTTTGAGGCGATCGGCATTGGCGCAGATTTGCTCGATTTGGGCTTCAAAGGCACTGTTTCTCGGATCGGCGGTTTGAGCGTGGCGGAACTGGCTAACGAGGTGATGTCTTTCCACAGTCAGGTTTTCCCGGAATTGAACCGGAAAAAGCTGGAAAATTTTGGCTTCGTGCAGTACCGCCGCGGTGGTGAATATCACATGAATAGCCCGGAAATGGCGAAGGCTTTGCACAAAGCCGTAGCTACTTTTAAGGCTAAGACTAACGGTAATGGCAACGGGGCTGCCTCAAAAATGACACCAATTGGTGACAAAAATTCGGAAACGGCCTACGACCATTACGAAGTGTACAAGCAACAGCTCGAAAACCGCCCGGTAACGGCTTTGCGCGATTTGCTGGATTTGAAAAGCGATCGCCCTCCCATCCCCATCGAAGAAGTCGAATCTGTAGCAGATGTTGCCCGTCGCTTCGCCACCGGCGGAATGTCCCTCGGCGCTTTGTCCCCGGAAGCCCACGAAACACTCGCCATTGCAATGAACCGCATCGGCGGCAAATCCAACTCCGGCGAAGGCGGCGAAGACCCGATTCGATACAATGTGCTCAACGATGTGAGTCCGGCCGGTTTCTCACAAACCCTACCTCACTTGAAAGGCTTGCAGAACGGCGATACAGCTTCTTCATCGATCAAACAAGTAGCTTCAGGGCGTTTCGGAGTGACTCCCGAGTACCTGATGAACGCCAAACAAATCGAAATCAAAATCGCACAAGGTGCGAAACCGGGTGAGGGCGGTCAGCTGCCGGGGGCGAAAGTGAGCCAGTATATCGCCTTTTTGCGCCGCTCGAAACCGGGTGTCACCTTAATTTCTCCTCCTCCTCACCACGACATTTATTCGATCGAGGATTTGGCACAGTTGATTTATGACTTGCACCAAATTAATGCGAAAGCCGGAGTTTCGGTGAAGTTGGTGTCGGAAGTCGGTATCGGCACTGTAGCAGCCGGTGTTGCTAAAGCCAATGCAGATGTGATTCAAATTTCCGGCCACGACGGCGGTACCGGTGCGTCCCCACTCTCGTCGATTAAACACGCTGGTTCTCCGTGGGAACTCGGATTGACAGAGGTTCACCGGGTGCTGATGGAGAATAAATTGCGCGATCGAGTTTTACTGCGCGTTGACGGCGGCTTCAAAACAGGCTGGGACGTGATTGTCGGCGCTTTGATGGGTGCCGAAGAGTACGGTTTCGGCACGGTGGCAATGATTGCTGAAGGCTGCATTATGGCTCGCGTTTGCCACATGAATAGTTGTCCGGTGGGCGTTACGACGCAGAAGGAAGAGTTGCGGAAGCGGTTCCCCGGTACGCCGGAACATGTTGTTAATTTCTTCTATTTCGTAGCAGAAGAAGTGCGGAGTTTGTTGGCGAAATTGGGTTATAAGTCGATCGCAGATATCATCGGCCGCGCGGATTTGCTGAAAATGCGCCAAGGGGTTCAACTAACTAAAACTCAAGCGATTAATTTGGATTGTTTGATGAAGTTACCGGATACTAAGAACGATCGATCTTTCTTGATTCACGGCGACGTACACACCAACGGGCCAGTGTTAGACGATGATTTGCTCGCAGATGCCCAAATTCAAAGCGCGATCGCCAATCAAACCAGTGCGAGCAAAAGTGTAAAATTGGTGAATACCGATCGCACTGTCGGCGCACGTTTGGCAGGTGCGATCGCCAAGCAATACGGTAACACCGGCTTTACTGGTCAAATCACCCTCAACTGCACTGGTAGCGCCGGCCAAAGCTTCGGCGCGTTCAATTTGCCGGGGATGACGCTGGTACTCTCAGGCCAAGCCAACGACTATGTTGGCAAAGGAATGCACGGCGGCGAAATTGCGATCGCACCGCCGGCTGGTGCAACTTACGATGCCTCGGAAAATGCGATCGTCGGTAACACCTGTTTGTACGGCGCGACGGGGGGAACTCTGTTAGCAGCAGGCAAAGCTGGCGAACGGTTCGCGGTTCGCAACTCAATGGCGAAAGCAGTCATTGAAGGTGCCGGCGATCACTGCTGCGAGTACATGACTGGTGGCGTTGTCGTGGTGTTAGGAAAAGTCGGCCGCAACGTCGGCGCTGGAATGACTGGCGGCTTGGCTTATTTCCTCGATGAAGACGGGACTTTCCCCGAACACGTCAACGGCGAAATTGTCAAGATGCAGCGCGTTTGTACCGCCGCCGGCGAAGCGCAATTGAAGGAGTTGATCGAGATGCAGTGCGATCGAACTGGCAGCAAAAAAGCCGCCAAGATTCTCGCAAATTGGGCAGAATACTTGCCGAAGTTCTGGCAAGTTGTGCCGCCTAGCGAAGCAAATTCACCGGAAGCTTCCGAACACAAGATTGCTGTGGAAGTTTAATTTTGCAGTTGGTTAAATAGATGAGGGGCGACGCGAGTTGCCCCTTTTTTCATTACATTGACATTTGACTCGTTGATATTCCGCCACTTCAATGGGTAAGGCTGCCGGCACACGCTACTTGCTGCTTGCTATAACCAATCGCATCACTTAATTCAGGGCTACCACAATGCTCACAATACTCAGGAGTGCTGATTTGATATCTATCTACTCGCCCAAATCATGAGCGGGTTTTACCGATATGTCCCCGCTGTCCTCCTGGTTTGCGCTTTGCCTCGGACTCTGACTCTTTTGAGTTGTCAAAAGCGGCTGTCTCTGATTTCTGTATCAGATCGCTCGATGGTGGTTTTGATGATGTTTTACTATTACTGAGCTGTCTCTCTTGGAGCTTTTCGAGCTTTTGTTGTAATTTTTCAATCAGCTTCTGTTGGGTGAGCACAATTTTGACCAGCTCCTGGTGGCTCAACTGGTCAACCATTTCTAATTTTAGTGCTGCTGATAACTCTGACTTTTCGCTCATCTGACTACATTACCATATTGTTCGGCTCGGGAGCGGAACTATTTTTACCTGAATCCTTACAAAAGGAGATTATATTTTAGCTTTAAAAGAAAATCAAAAACTCCTACATGAAGCCGTAAAAGAATGGTTTGAATTGGCAAAAATAACAGATTATTTAGGCAAAAAATACGACTATTATCAAAAAGTAGAAGCTGGACAGCATCGAGGGGAAAAAAGACAGGTCTGGACTGTTGATGTATCTGAATTACCACCTCTGCATAATCAAGCATTATGGACGGTATTAAAAACAGTTGTAATGATAGTTAGTGAACGACGGCTGTGGAATAAAACCACGACTGAAGCTCGTTTTTATTTGAGGAGCTTAAGCAGTAATGCTGAAACAATTGCCTTAGCAATCCGCAGTCATTGGGGAATAGAAAATAGCTTACATTGGACACTCGATGTTACATTGTCCGAAAATAAAATCCGGATTCGCAAACAAAACTCTCCCGAAAATTTGGCACTTCTACGTCGATTGGCAATAATTTTACTGAAACAAGAAAAAGCTTCTAAACAAAGTTTAAAAATGAAACGGTATCGAGCTGCAATGGACAATAACTATTTAGTTCAAATTTTAAACTCTGCCAGCTAACGCTCGAAATCTAACACCAATCTATTGTGAAATTGATCCGGCTTTAAAAAGTTTAGAAATTCTTAAAGTTTGGATTTAACCTGCTTAAGTGGAGTTAAAGTTAGGGATCTTAAGAAGGTTTTCTGGGTTGTTTAGTAATGCACAAATCCACCATTTTGTCAAATTAATTTAGATGCGTTTACCCTTGTGGGTTATGCAGCAGGTTTGTTGCTCAAATCCTTACGGGATCAGGCATAACAATGGTGGTATTTTCTCAATGACCCCTCGGTTCCTCCGGATCATAATAAAGCCGAACGTTCTCTACTCCTCGGCTGTCACGAAACGGAAAGTTTCTGGCGGCTCTCGTTCGATGAAACGATTTGACGAAACGGCTAATCTGCTGAGTGTGATTCAAACCTGTCGTTTTCAAGCTCAGTAATGACTTTTTTCCGTGAGGCTATGAATGCCCAATATGAGTGACTTTCCTCTGCCTGAGCTCATTCCCTTTTTTCAGACCTGAATCCTTACCATAAAACGATCGGTTGCGAGAGATTCTCAGTGCAACGTTGTTAGATGCGCTTGAACTTTTGAGAACAGGTGAAAGGTTGGTGGAGATTAGCGGGGATTAGTCGCCACAGTAAAAATTCCAATGCTACGAGATTTGACAACTGACTAAGCTTTCTCCTTGGGAATGGCAACCAAAGTGATAGAATTAGCGGGATAAGTTGCCTTAAATCCGGCGGCGCTGACAGCCAAATCATCCTGACGGACGATCGCCCCCAAGTTCGCCTCGCTGTAAGTGTAAAATTGAGCTTTGGCGGCTGGGTTAAATCCTTTCAAACTCAAGTTGCTAGTCAATTTTTTACTGGTTTTGTTAATAATTACCAGTGTCAAAGCACCGTCGTTAGTGCGTTGCGATCCGTAGATTGACAACTGTCCCCGATCTGTGCTGTGCGATCGCACCCAAGTATCCCCGTACTTGCCGCCCTTCCCGTCATAATTGAGGTACGTGCGGAAGGCATAGGAACCCGGTTCAGAAGACTTCGGAGGTCCCCACAGCGTCGCTAAATCCAGTTGTTCTTGCCCAAAAATCCCCAAGATGTCGGCTTGAGTCAACGCGCCGTTAATCGATTCCAAACCGCCCCAATTGTATTCAGTAATCGCGACTTTTGTACCAGGATAATCCTGCTTTACCCATTCTCTAAACCGGGGTATAATTGTTAGCGGCGGATTCGATTTACCAATCCAACTTTCATCGGTGTAAGTCGGGTCCCACAGAGAACGAGTCGATCGCAACCGCGCGGATTGCGTCTTAGCATCGCCGGCGGGACAATTCGCCACACAGAGGTCATCGACGACAGGATAGTAGTGTTCGTCAAAATAGTCGAGGATGCGAACACCTTTTTGCTGTTCGTAAGCGCGCATTTGTTGCAAGTACCACCGCGCAAACCAGACGCCCCCGTGTTTTTCGCGATCGCCCTTTACCAAAGAATCCGCATAGACTATCCAGCCAAAATCCGACGGGCCGAGTACCTTAGCGGTGGGATCTGTGGCTTTTACCATTGACGCATATTTGTAAGTGCGATCGCGCAATTCCTCGTAACTTGTCTGTTCTGGATGAACATCCCGGTGAGTGTTTCCCCAACCACTTGGTTCGTTGTCCATTTGATAAATTTCCGCGCCGCCCGATTCAGCAGTACCGTGGGTTTTAACTAAGTGTTGAACCCAAGCTTTTTGAAATTCTGGATTGCTAGTAATACTGACATCAAGGCGGTTGTTATCTGTTATCAAAGTGCCGTCTGGACGCTTTCCGTTGCCGCACTTGTCCCCTTCTGGAAAAATGTAAGGATTGGTTTTTTCTTGCGGGCCGTACTTGGATACTCGAAAGCCACAGTTCCAGATGCTCAATTTATTTACATAGCCAATTATCGGGATGGTAACGATACTTTTGCTACCGTTATTGCGGTTGGTTTTGACAATTTTATCGATAGAATCGCCGGGAACAGGATTTTTATTGTCGCCGCCGCCCACAAAGAAGAAGTCATCGCCAGCGTTGGACGAATCGACTAACCAGTTGTAGCGGCTGGTATGATTTGCGCCCCAGCGTTCGACTGGAATTCGTAACTCTTTGGCGAGGGCGGGATCTAGGGCATAATCGTTCATACCGTAGATGTCTGGGCTGATGGAATGGCGATCGGCTGTGACATCAACAGATAAGATGGGATTGGGTGTTTGGCCGATCGCGCTTTTGAAGTAAGCTGCGGTTACAGCGATTGTCAAAGTCGTGATTAAACCCAATAAAAATAGGACAAGCCGACGCGGTTTATTTTCGGAAGACTGCAATAAAAATCGTAAATTCATTAATTTATGATATAGCGTTTAATCAGGCTTGTTTAAAATATCCTACACTTTTGTATGTAATAAATTTCAGGATTGTCGATTAAAGCGCGATCGATTACGGTAGCTGTTGAGGAATCGAAGAAGTGCGATCGCACCTTACTCCCTCAAAAAAGCCGATCGATCCGGGCTACTGCGAGCGAGAATCGAAGAAGTGCGATCGCGCCACCGCCCCTTCAAAAGCTGAGCCAGCTATCATTTACTTTGCATATCGTAATTATCAAGAAAAGCTATAATTTTTTCTCAGTGCCTTTGGCTGCTCCCTGCGGGTTTTAAAGCAATAATTAAATGCGTGTAAGCTTATGTACACGGAGCCAAAACTTTTGTTACAATAGGTGAGCTGTTACAAATCGTAACTTATGCTGGTTTCTATTTTAATAATTGACGTTGCCCTAGTCGCTTGGTCTTTGCACCTAATGCAAGAGGCGATCGCGCAACGGGAATTTTCACTAATGCTAGCCGGCACCCTAGTTGCGGCCTCAGCCGCGGCCCTGCTAGTCGTTTACTTCCTCATGGGGTCTTGTTTAAGCCATTTAACCGAAATATCCCAACACACTTACTAAATCATAGTAGGGAGCGACCGTTATCCAAAAGCCACGAGATTTTAAAAAAAAGCCGAAAGCCTTGCCGCCCCAAGGCTCTAAACTAATTTCACCAAAAAGCTTGACAAACATCGGTTAGTTAAGGGATGATAAAGAGCGCGAAAAGAAAGGGGAATTAGCTCAGTTGGTAGAGCACTACAATGGCATTGTAGGGGTCAGCGGTTCGAGCCCGCTATTCTCCATAAACAAGATTAGATCGGACGGCGGTTGAAACCACCTCTACAAAAACTTTCAACCACCTCTACAAACTAAAAAAAATCAGGTAGTTTTAACCAATATAACCGCAAAAAAAGCGACTAAACCCGTGGCAAAGTCAACTGAACCCAACAATCCAGAGAGTCCGAGTCAACTTGCGCGATCGCCTCTGTACGAACTATCATTAGAGCTCAAAGGTCGGATGGTACCCTTTTCCGGGTGGGAGATGGCAGTGCAGTACGCAGGCATCAGCAGCGAACACCAAGCAGTACGCCAGCAAGCAGGAATGTTCGACATTTCCCACATGGGAAAATTCTGTTTGAAAGGAAAACAACTAATAGAAAAATTTCAACCCTTAGTACCCTCAGACTTGAGCCGCTTGCAACCAGGTCAAGCTCAATATACAGTCTTGCTAAACAACAAAGGCTGCATCCTAGACGACATTATTTTCTACTGCCAAGAACCAGACGCTACCACTGGCGAAGAACGCGCAGCAATCATTGTCAACGCCGCCACTTGCATTACAGACAAAGCCTGGATTGCCGCCCACTTAGAATTGAGCGGAATCTGTTTTAAAGACATCTCCGAAGACAAAGTTTTAATTGCAATTCAAGGCCCCGAAGCAGTCAACTACATCCAGCCTTTTGTGGAAGACAACCTCGCACCAATTAAGGCATTCGGACACTTAGAAACAAAACTGTTAGGACAGCCGAGTTTTATCGCCCGAACTGGCTACACCGGCGAAGATGGATTTGAAATCATGGTCGATATCGAAGTAGGAAAAGAACTGTGGCAAAAACTTTTAGCTGCTGGCGTTGTCCCTTGCGGATTGGGTGCCAGAGATACCCTGCGTTTAGAAGCAGCAATGGCACTTTACGGTCAAGATATCGACGAGAATATTACACCTTTTGAGGCTGGATTGGGTTGGATAGTTCACCTCGACAGCAAAGGCGATTTTATTGGTCGCGAGGTTTTAGAACAGCAGAAAGCAAATGGAGTATCGAAGCGGTTGGTAGGGTTAGAAATGCAGGGGCGGCACATTGCGCGCCACGGCTATCCGGTAATATTTGAAAGCGAAAAAGTAGGAGAAGTTACTAGCGGTACACTATCGCCTACACTGAATCGGGCCGTTGCCCTGGCAGTTGTGCCGGCAAAACTAGCTAAAATCGGGCAGCAGTTAGAAGTCGAGATTCGCGGGAAAAACTACTCGGCTGCAGTAGTCAAAAAGCCATTTTATCGCTCTCAAAGCCGCCCAAATTAAATAAGGTTCGTAGTGAGGACTTTAGTTTTTCCCCCTGAGATTTTTTAGATAGCAATCCTAAATTAAATTGTGGGATGAGTAATCTAGTTGTGGGATGAGTAATCTTAACAAATCTAGCATTCAAGCCCGAACCACATTCATAACTGACTTGGGATTGCTATATATTAGACCTCTTGCAAAAATAATTAGGACGGGCTCTCCGGCCCATCCCACAAGAAAAGATAATTCTTGTGGGATGGGCCTGAGAGCCCGTCCGATCAATTGATGAAAAGGATTTTTGCAAGAGGTATATTATTTACGAAGGGAAACTATACTTTTTTACCGCAAGGAATTCACATGACACTAACATACCCCGACGACCTGAAATACCTAGACACTCACGAATACATCCGACTCGAAGGAGAAATAGCCACCATCGGCATTAGTGGGTTTGCAGTTGACCAACTCGGCGATATCGTGTTTCTAGATTTGCCGGAAGTCGATGCTCGCCTAGAAAAAGGCGAAGCTTTCGGTACAGTCGAGTCAGTGAAAGCAGTAGAAGATTTGAAAGCGCCCGTTACGGGTACAATCGTAGAACGCAATGATCAGATTGTAGAGTCTCCCGA
>NZ_JADEWV010000435.1 GCF_015207455.1 Microcoleus sp. LEGE 07076 | reverse complement strand
GGGGGAGAGTCCGATAGTGAGAAAATCTTGCTTTTTCCTTCTTCCCTCACTCGTAGATAACTAAAATCTTTTTCGTTATTTCATCCGTTATACTTCGATCGCGCGATCGTTGCCCAACTTGCTTTTGCCTGCTTCAGTTCTCCAACTAAAACCCCAGATCCATTTTAGCAGCTTCGGCCTCTGCAAACACCTCTGCATCAGGCATTTCTTGCCAATCAATATCACCAATTTCCCGATAAAATTGCTCATCATAAGGACGAGTCTGCACAACTACCGGCATCGGTACGGCGTGCCCCAAAACCAATGCTTGTTGCTTCGAGTCCAGTTTCGACAAAACCGATCGCAAACTTTGGCCACCTGAAACACCAGTAAAAATAGCATCGATGTCTTTATCGTCGTTTAGCAAAGCAGTAATGCGCGTTCCGACTTGCGACATCACCTCGCCGTCGATACCGGAGGGACGCTGGTCTACGATTAACAGAGTTACGAAGTATTTTCGCATTTCGCGGGCGATCGTACCGAAAATAGTCGATCGGACGATCGCCGGATCGAGAAAGCGGTGAGCTTCCTCAATAGTAATAACTAACGGTTGCGGGCGATCGCACGGATTCTTACTCTGCAAAAACTTCTCTGCTTTCTTCACGTAAGATGCGTGAATCCGGCGAGTAATCACATTTGCAGCCAACATATACGACAGCAAATCCGAGTGGGAACCAAACTCTATCACTACATTTTTTCCACTATCCAAACACTGCAAAACTTCAGTTACATAATTTTTAGGACAGCGATTCCGAATGTATTTCAAATCATTTAAACGCTCTAATTTGCGCTGCAAAGCCATAATCGAAGATTTATTTCCCCGCTTCTCTTCACAAAACATGGAAATATCTTCGTTGGTCATTTCCAGCAACTTGTTGATCCAACCAGTTCCCAACTCATTACGCAAAATAATTGCATTTTCGATACTAGCTTCCGACAAATTCAACTCCCGCTGCACCAGCGAGATATCTTCCACTTCAATTTGATCGAAGCTCAAAAACAACTCTTGAGCATCACGAACTCCCCGACGTTTTGTCGATTCTGGATCTAGCGTATAAATCTGCATTTTATCGGGAAATAACTGCCGCAAACCTTTAACAGTGCTAAATTGTTTTCCTTCCGAAACCGCTTCCCACCCGTACTCCGAGTGCATATCAAAAATTAGATTAACAGCAGCTTGCTTGCGAATAATTCCCGACAAAACCAAACGCGTCAGAAAAGATTTACCCGTTCCCGACTTCCCAAAAACTCCGTTGCTGCGTTCCACAAATCGGTCTAAATCCAAGCACACAGGAACGTCCATGTCAATCGGTTTGCCGATCGCAAAATTGCGGCGGTAGGGGTCATCTTCCCAGCCAAAAACCGCCCTAAAATCGCTTTCTTTGGCATCAAACACCTGGGAAAAGTGGCTGGGAATAGTTTTAACCGGCAGCAACTCCATATCGGCCCCGCTTTGCGCCTCAAAAGAACCCAAATTTCCTAAAGCCAACTTTTTATCCGGGATTCCGTTTGATTTTGGATCGAAAATTGCCTGCTGTTTTTCTCGTTCCGCTGTCAGCATCAACATCGGCGATAGTTCGATCGTACCGTAGGTGCTGCTACCGGCAAGCACTGCGATCAGAAAATCGTCGCTGGGGTTGGGAGGGTTGGATAAAATGCGTCCGCTAGATGTTCCGAGAGACACGTCGGTGAGCATACAGAAAAAGTGCGATCGTACCCCCCGCACTACTAAAAATTTCCCCACCCTCATATCTTCCACCGAAACGTCGGCGTGCAGTCGCACTTCTAATC
>NZ_JADEWV010000127.1 GCF_015207455.1 Microcoleus sp. LEGE 07076 | reverse complement strand
GTGATACGTCTGTATGGGCATCACAGCATTTTCAAAAGGTATTTACAATAGAATTTGCTAAGCATATATATGAATCAACATCTATTATATATAGTCATGTAAAAAATATAGAATTTTTGTGGGGTCATACAAAAGAGCAACTTAAGTTAGTTGTCCCTCAACTTAATGAGCCGGCGCTGTTTTGGTTAGATGCTCATTGGATGGGTGGTGGCACTGCTGGAGAAAATGATGAGTGTCCGTTGCTTGAAGAATTAGAAATAATCAATAATTCTGAATGCGAACATTTTATCCTGATTGATGATGCCCGATTGTTTTTGTCTCCTCCACCAAGCCCTCACCGCATAGAACAGTGGCCTAGCCTTAATGAAATAATTGCTACACTATCGGCGAAAACAAACACATACACCGTTATCTTTGAAGATGCCATAGTTTCTGTGCCTGAACGAGCAAAATCGGTTCTAGCTCAGTTTTGTCAGAATGCTAATACTAAGGCATGGGAAGAGTTTTCGCGAACAGGTGAGTTCCGGGTAGCTACTGCTTTGCCAAAGCATCCAGAAGAGCAGAAAGAAACAGAAAAAATAATAAATAGCACCTTTCAAGGTAGTGGTGAGAGCCAAGTTATCGCTAGATTTATTAATGCAGGTAATGTAGTTTTTGATGTAGGTGCTAATGCTGGGGATTGGACAGCGGAAGTGTTGCACCAAGGGCATGATGTAGAAGTTCACCTGTTTGAACCAATTCCTCATGTTTATAAAAACCTGATTCAGAACCTAGATAAAAAAGTAATTTCCAACAATCTAGCTGTAGGGCAAAAAGAAGAAGTTAAGACATTTTATTATTACGAAGCTAATCCACTTTTGAGCACTTTTTACCGCAGAGTAGATGTAGAAAAACAAGGGTGGCTGAATCCCCCTAAAGAAATTACAGTTTTGACTACAACTATCGATAATTACTGTCAGCGCCACGGCATTAAAAGAATTAATTTTATCAAAATCGATGTTGAGGGCGGCGAATTAGACGTTCTTTATGGAGCTAAACATTTTCTAGAAACAGGCAGAATTGATTATCTGCAATTTGAATATGGTGGAACTTATATCGATTCAAAAACAACGTTGAAAGAAGCATTTGAGTATTTGCAAAAATTCCGCTATGCAATTTTCAAGATCCTCCCAGATAAGTTAGAATACAAACCCACATTTTTGCCAGAGGATGAAAACTTTGAGTTCAGTAATTTCTTGGCCGTCAATGAGCGATTCCGCCAGAATGTTTTGGGTGAAGCAACCGATGGTAAATTAGACATCCAAAAACTTTGCGAACAAAATTCCATTACCCCGCGTGGTGTAATCCATATAGGAGCTCATGAAGGAATAGAACTCAGCAGCTATCAAGCAATGGGTCTAGAAAAGATTCTGTTCATAGAAGCTAACCCCGTTGTTTTTGAACGCTTGCAAGCTAATATGGCTGCTTGTCCGAACGTTCAAGCTGTGAATTGCGCGATTAGCGATCGCAATGGCACTATAGATTTACACGTTACTTCCTTCGATCAAAGCAGTTCTATTCTGCCCTTGAAGCACCATCAAGAGGTTTATCCCCACATCACGGAAACTCATCAAATAACAGTACAGTCGAAAACACTCGATACTCTACTGCAAGAACAGGAACTGAATCCCTCAGATTTTAACATCTTAAATATAGATATCCAAGGTGCAGAACTTTTGGCTTTGCAAGGCGCAACTAATTGGTTGAAATCTGTTGAGTTAATTAACACTGAAGTTAATTATGAAGAACTGTATGAAGGCTGCGCGTTAATTGACCAGTTAGACAAATTTCTCGAAGAACACGGCTTCGAGCGGGTAGCAACCACAACACCAATTCACCCATCTTGGGGAGATGCAATCTATGTGAAGAAACCAGCGATTACCTCATCCGTACTTGGTATGGAGAATATGGGTCGATTGGGAAATCAAGTATTTCTGTATGCGTTTTTGAGAATGTACGCAAGGGAACACAATCTCAGGGTAGAAACTCCAGCTTGGATTGGTCAGTATCTGTTCGGTCACAATGATGCCCCTATTTCCCAGCCATTACCTCTAGTTGGAGAGCAAGCGCAGCCTTACAAACTTTCAGAGTCGGCAATTCTCAATGCACCGAAACCGCTTAAAAATGTAGATTTTCACGGTTATTTTCAGTTTCAAACTCAATATCACGTCCAACATAAACAATATTTTCAATCCTTGTTCAAACCCGTGCCAGAAGTCGAAGCGAAGGTGATAGAAGCTCTCAACCGCTTGCGTTCTCAAGGTAAAACAGTGGTTGGATTGCATTTGCGACGCGGTGATTACAGAAGCGTTCATACTGTTGTGCCGTATCTTACTGTTGCTCCGAGTGGATGGTACAAGGAATGGCTGGACGGTTTGTGGGAAACTCTCGACGAACCCGTCTTGTTTATTGCTAGCGATGAAGTCGAAACAGTTATCGGCGATTTTGCTGAATACCATCCGATAACAGTCAAAGATTTGGGTGTAGAAATGCCAGAAGCACCTTTCTATCCTGATTTTTACATTTTGAGCCTATGCGATGTTTTGGGAATTTCCAACAGCACGTTCTCGTTTGCAGCAGCGATGCTGAACGAACGGTGCAAGTTTTTCTTCCGCCCTAACTTGCTAAAGCAAAAAATGATTCCGTTCGAGCCTTGGAATAGCGAGCCATTGCTGCGGGATAATCCTAATGAGTTGCCAGCAACAGGGTTTCAAAAATCGGTGAAAATTTTGAACGTTCAGGAGGTTGCATTAATGTCTCCTGACGATCCAGAGTTGCTGTGGGGATTTAATGTAGAGGCTCCGGCGATCGGAACTAAGGTAAATCCCAGTAATATTTTGATTGGGGGTTGGGTGATAGGTAAAAAATCCCCCGCTGTTAAAGTTGAGTTGATTTGCGACGGCGAAGTGCTTCGAGAAATTCCTGTGAATCAGCACCGCCCAGATGTTGCTGCGGTTTTTTCGGGAGTACCGTTAGCAGAAAATAGCGGTTATGCAACTGAATGGGAAGTAACAGGAACGCTGCCTGAATCTCAACTCTCCCTCCAAGCTGTACTTGCCGATGACACCCGTGTGAAAATGGGGTTAATTCGACTGCAAGAAATTTTTTATCCGACTCCCAAACTCAACCTCAGAAAAAAGTGCAAACTGAGCGTGTGTGCAATTATGAAAAATGAGGCTCCATATCTCATAGAGTGGTTGGAATTTCATAAAATAGTTGGTGTAGAAAGGTTTTATCTATACAATAACAACAGCACAGATAATACTTTAGACATTGTTCAGCCTTACGTTCAATCTGGTGAAGTTGTTTTGCACGACTGGCCATTTAGCCCTAAACAACAAGCTTCGGCATACGAACATTGCCTGGAAGAATACAAACAAGAATCTGAGTGGATAGCGTTTCTAGATTTAGATGAGTTTTTGTTTCCTACAGACAAGGAAAACTTAACAGAAGTATTAGAGGAATTTGATTCCGTACCAGCAGTGGGAGTCAATACGTTAATTTTTGGTTCTTCAGGTCATGAAACTAGACCGGAAGGCTTACAAATTGAAAATTTCACTAAACGAGCCACAGACAATTTTGAAGTCAATAGGTATGTAAAAAGTATTGTCTGTCCTGAACAAATCCTTCGCCCAAACTGTCCGCACTTTTTCATTCCAATTAATAATGAAGCTTGTTCAGTCACAGAAAATAAAGAACCTTTAGAAGGTTCTATATCTGAAAGACTGTCAGTGCAAAAACTGCGGATAAACCATTACTATACTAGGTCTAAACAGGAAATAAAAGAAAAAGTTATGCGGGGGGATGCTTTTTTCCCTTGGCAAAAAGCTTTGTCTGTTCTAGAAGCTAGAGATCGCAATGAAGTAGAAGATTTAACGATTCAGCGTTTTGTTCCCAGGCTAAGGGAGGCTGTTGATACAGCAGTTTCTAAATCTCGAATAGCCCAGATTTTAATGGAACGGTGGGGCTTGCAATCTAAGCTGTACCAGATGCAAATGGAATTAGAGGAATCTCATATGGAATTAGAGGAATCTCATAAAAAGTTGCACCAAATTCCTGGGGGATTTGAGAAATTTACAACTCAAATACAACAAGTTCAAGAAGAACTCCAACCAATTAAAGAAGAACTTGAAATCCGGCGGGTTCAATACCACAAAACTCAGGAAGAACTCGAACAAACTAAGTCTCAGCTAATTGAAGTTCAGACTCAACTGCAAGAGATGGAGAGTGCTGCGGCTCCGTTAAATCAACTGGCAGAGTTTTATTTAGCTCAAGGCAAGTTAGAAGATGCGATCGCAGTTTGCGAGCAAGTCTTAAAGATTAACCCCAAGTTTGTTCCGGCTTACAAGACTTTGGGCAATGTATTGCAAGCTCAGGGTAAACTGGATGAGGCAAGGAATTGGTATATTCGCGCTCTGGAAATTCAACCTGATTTTGCTCAAGCTTTGGCAAACCTGGGGACTATTCACGCACAGCAGCAACAGTGGCAAGAGGCGATCGCAGCTTACCAAAAAGCGATCGCGATTCAACCAAATTTTGCTGGTGTTTACCGGAACTTGGCTAAGGTTTTTTCGCAAATTGGCAAGCCAGATGAAGCTGTCGAGTGTTGTTATGCAGCTTTGATTTTGGAACCCAAAACAACAGCAGAGGAATACTTTAACCTGGGTAATAGTCTGTTAGAGCAAGGAAAGCAGGATCGGGCGATCGTCTGTTACCGCAGGGCGGTTTATTTAAACCCAAATTTGTCTGAGGCTCATGACAAGTTAAGTGAAGTTATGTCTGTTGTTGGGGAGTAGGGTGAAGCGATCGCTTATTATCAAAAAGCGATCGAACTTCCAGCACAAATCTAGAACTCACCGTCTCATCGCTACTACAGCAAAGCACGGCCCGTGAGGAGTGTGAGGCTGATCGAAGTTGATGCGAATGTCGGTTAACCCAAAATAGGTCAAACATGACATGATATCTTCACGGCTCATCCAGTTACTAAATCGACTGCTGCCGCCGCAGAAACCAGCAGCTTTTACTTCACCTTTGTATTCCCCATATTCCTGACGGTAAAGCATATGTTTAAAGCCTTGATACTCAGCAGCAGTCTTCTCGGCAAACCTTGGGGAAAGGTAAGGAGTGCTGCGGATTATATTCTCGTCATAGTAGTGAGTCCATATAAAAACTCGGTCTGAAACTTGAGCAATCAAGCCGATCAGCTCAGCAGGGTTTGTCATGTGGTACAGTATGCCGCTGGCGAAGCAAGTATCAAATTTGCCTGGATTTGACCGCAGATATTCTACACAATCGCCACAAAGAAAGTGAGAATTGTGAAGTCCCATGACTTCTTTAACAATTAGGCATTTTAGATAAGCGCGAGTGCTGGCCTCAACTGCCGTAATCGATGCTGCTCCCAGTTTCTCCAGCATATAGGTATGTCCCGCTTCCAGAGGCCCGAGTTCGAGGATTGTTTGACCTGTAACTCCCCCTAATTGCTCAACAGCCCAGGTGATGCGAGCATCATCAAACAGTCCGCTTTGTCCTGCATTTAGTAATGACAAATCCCCTGGCAACTTAGATGCCCATTCACCTTGAAAAATATCAAGCGCATTCTGTACGTTGGGTGCAGATTTGACATAATAATCAATGATTTCCATAAGCTTAGTTTTATTTTTAAATTACAATATTTTTCGGAAAATACAAATAAATTCACCACAATTTTCTTGAAATAGTTCTACTTCCAAACCTACTGATAGATTTTGCTGAAAGTATTGAATTAATTCAGAGAAAGTCTCTGGTGTCCAGACGTGGAAGTGAATGCTGTAATCCATGTCAAGTAAAGCCTGTACGCGAGACGATATCTGCGGTTCAGGAAATTTGTCAACTAGCCTAACATACTCTTCATAATGAGGCAGTCTTGACCATTCCGGCCCTTCTTTGTAGTCCCGAATTAGGTGGTCGAGGGTGGTCACGGGCCGATCGCGATCGAATATATAGCGTTTGTCCGGCACGCCCATGTACACGATTCCTCCGGGTTTGACAACTCTCAAAAAGTTTTCCAAAGCGCCGATCGGATTTTGACAGTGTTCTATCATGTGATTGGCAATGACAAAATCCCAAGAGTTATCTGGTGTGGCTGCAAGTGTTTCACCGTCATCTATAATATCAACCTCTGCGAGATTGACCCCAGCTAGCTCCGGGTAGTGTCTCCTTAATTCTTCTACTGGCATCCGATCTATGTAATGAACTTTAACGCCAGCAGGAACTTCTAGAGGAGCATTCAGCGGGCCCACCTCAATTCCCTCACCTTTTAAGTATTGAGAAGCTATTTCTCTTCTTTTTGCGTACAGATCCATAATTTATTATCTTGTCTTGCGAGTTGAGATGTGACTCCTCAGTACAGGGGTAGAGCCCGATCGACCTTTCTAGTTTACCCGATCGCGCGTGTTGGTCGATCTATTGAGTGCGATCGGCTTCATTTATTTTTCGGATAATATTTATGGTATATTTGATGGCTTAGGGGCTGGGGGGCTATCCCATAATACCTGGTGTTGTGGGAACATCCTCAGAAACCTGAAGCCTGATATGCTTGGGACAACGATGGCTTGAGTTTAGTGAGGGCGATCGAACAAAAATTACTCTATGTAGTAGAATGGGGGCAAAAGCCCGATCGCAACTGGGGTAAATTATGTTTGAGAAAATTTTGTGCCGGCAGATATCATTAACCCAACGATAGATGATTTTCTAAAATACAAAAAAGAGATTTAACCCAACGATAGATGATTTTCTAAAATACAAAAAAGAGATTTAATTATGGAACCCGAGTATCCTACAGCTAATGATTGGTATAAAGCTCATCGACCGGAGTTAAAAAAATATCGGGGTGAGTGGATAGCTTATACTAATAAAGGGGTGATCGCTCACGATCGCGATTATCGAAAAATGAAGGATGCGCTCGATCCGAGTTTGTCGGGTTTAGATTATGTAATTGAACGGATATTTGAAAGCGAGTTTGTCGATTCAGTCAATTTTTATCCTGTCAGAATGAGAAGATAAAAATCTTACAATTGACAACCTAAATACCAATTGTTATTGAAATTTCAGCATACCGTAGCAGTGAAAATTCTGGTTGATTCAAGTACAGAACTTAGTTTGATTGGCTCTCCTGGATTTGTGGTAGAAGCGGTAGTGTGAGCGTCTCCCTCACGCAGGCTTTCCTGTCCCTACCACGGGAAGTTTTATTTTTATGAGCAAGCACCTAAAACTCAGGAAAACCCTTCACTCACGGCTACAGGTTCATTATCCAATTGCTTTGGATCAATGTTTATGCGGTTTATAGTCAATGTTTTATCAGAGGCAATTGCGTCATTTTTTTCACCATCACTTGGCGCATTAACTGTTGCCATTCCAGGGAATTAGTTAAACTTTCCGAATCTAGTTCCAACCCTTGGGCAACGGAAAATTTAGAAAAACTTTCTAACCAATTCATAATTGTTTCGCTTGCTGAGGTTTGAGTTAATTTTAAAGCGTTTTGAAGGTGCTGCTTCATCACAGGCAGTTGACCATTACAGTAAGCATTCCAGGCATCCCAAACTAACAGATTGTAATCCACTTCGCTTTGTTTTCCCGGAGATTCAGCTACGATTTGTTCTAGCTGGTGCCGTTGTTGGATTTGGTCAATATAGGTCTTAGCTTGAGCTAATTCCTGTTGTAGTTCGTGGAGTTGACATTTCGATTGTTTGAATTCTGTTTGCCATTGATGAATTTGTGCTTCTTTTTGTTTGATATCTCCTTCTAGCTCTATTTTTAGTTGTGTAAATTTGTGATTTACCAGTTTAAAATTCTCTTGCTCTTGTTTAAGTTGAGTTGCGGTTTGCTCTAACTCTTCTAAAGTTTGATGCCGTTGAATGTTAATTCGTTCTTCTCGTTTTTCTGCTTGCTGTAACTGATTCATCAATTGACTTAAAGCTACCTCGGCTTCATAAAGTTTAGATTGCGATTCCTCCCAAGCTTGGCGGTGCAGTTCATAGTATTCTAATTCTTCTTGAGTTTGATGTAACTGCGATTGATAACGCATAACATCAAATTGAGCTTGACCAAGTTGAGTTGTGGTCTGTTCTAATTCCTTGCGAGTGTGATTAAGTTGAGCATGAGATTGTTGTAAAACGGACTCGGTTTGTTGTAACTGAGTTTGAGATTTCTCTAAAACGCTTTCTGTTTCATGTAACTGAAATTGAGATTGTTCGAGGAGATTTTCTGCTGTTTTGAGTTGGGCTTTGGTCTGTTCTAATTCAGTTTGACGAGACTGAGATTCTTGCAATTCCGGTTCTTGTGCGTGCAATTGAGTTTTCAAGGATTTATTATCCTGTTCTAATCGACGCAAATTCGCCCAATCTTGAAAAGCCCAAGTTCGATAGAGAGACGGTTTTAATAATTCTTGCCACGAAAAATCGGGCGTTTGTTCAGGATGCCATGCTCTGCCTTCTAGTTCCTGATACAGTTCAATAGTTTCCGGAAAATAATAATCAATTACAGTTGGTTGCTGACTATTGGATGAAACCTCTGTTTTCAACATCGATGGATCGTAAGCTGTAGGAGCAGGATGACTTAAATCAACGTTGAACTTGTGATTTATCGTATCAATATAGGCGGCTTGGTATTGAATAATCGTTTTGACATTTGCAAGCAGACAACGATTTTGTTCCTGGTTATAAAAATTAAGAATTTTTTGGTTGTAATGCTGCCAATATTTAATGGCTAATTCTGGTTGACTTTGAAAAAGTTCATCTTTTCGCCGATATAGAGAGTCCGCCACTTCCCAAGGAGAGCGATAAATTAATAAAAACCTGGCTTTTGGTAAAAGTTTTGCCCAAAAGTCTAAAAAGAGAGTGGTTCGAGGTTCTTTCCATCCCCAAACTGAACTTAAAGCATTATTTTCTATAATTTGTTTAGCTCTATCAATAAATTCTTCCTTAATTTCTAAATTGTCTTGTAATGTCCAGCCCGCACTACTGAGTCCTTGTGAATCAAGAATATTCATGTGAAACTCATAGAAGTCAATATTTTCCCAATGCCCTTTAATATTGACGTGATCGGCACCTAATAAATTTCGACCAATGTGAATACCGGCACTCTGCAAAATAGATGCGGTTAAGGATGTTCCTGAACGGTGCATTCCGGTGATAATGAAAACGGTTTGTTCGGTGTTGGATTTTTGCATGATTTTAGAATGGTTTTCTGCGGGTAAACGTTTATGGAGTTCTATTTTTAGATGACAGTAAATCAAAAACCTAAAGAATTTAGGTAAGACAATATTACCAAATTTCCCGAATATTATCGAGGATTTCTAAAAAAGCCTGACGCTCTTTGAGAAGATTATGCTCATGGGCGGTTTGTTTCGCTTGGGTTAAAATTTCCCCAATTTTACTTCGAGGATATTGTAATGCTTGTTGGATTGCATTCAATAAACTTTCTATCCGATACTCTGGACGGATACAATTATACCATGACAGGCAAAAAGATCGATTGCCAATACAGTCGGGACAGATTACCAGTGTTCCTAGCGCCATCCCTTCTAAAGCCGGAAGATAAAACCCCTCCCCTTCTTGTTGATTAGGAAGAAATACCGTCATCTTTGCACTATTTAGCTTTTGTAAATATTCTGCCCTGGAAAGTTGTGCTGTGAGAAGTTCCACTTTGTTTTCGGTTGTTTCTAATTCTTTTTTTAACTGTTGTCCTAAAATAGGTTCTTTCAACGCGCAAATTAAAATATCACAATCTTTTTGTTCCCAATCTAAAGGTTGGGGTAGTTCACTCAGATCCAATCCACAAGGAATAACGAATAGTTCTCCGTTGACTTGATGAGTTTCTTCTAAATAAGTTTTGATTTCTGGACTGACACAAATCCGAATCGCTTTATACTTGAGAAAGGAATAACGAGGATTATCAGGATAGGCGTGTCTGACGTGCTGAATTAAATTAATAATCGGAATCTGTGAATTATTTTTATAGTGTTCATCAAGGAAATGCCAATCTAATCCTTCCATGAAAATTACAGCGGGATTTACTAGGGGGTCAGATAAGAGGAAAGTTTTATCTGAATTTAACCAAGGATTGTTTGGCTTCCAACTGCTTTGAGGTGTGAAATAAATAAAGGGAGCATAACTCTGGGAAAATTTGACATGATTAAAATAGTCCCAAACCTTTAAGTGCCCACCTGTAAAACCTCCATAATCTCGGTAAAATAACATCGACTGACGAGAGGGTTCCGCTAAGGGGGATGAGGGTGGTAGAGTTGTTAGCGGTTCCCAAGATGCCATCTCGGTTTGAATTTGCTGTAGCCACGACTGCGATCGCTCTAGTTTGTTTTTAATTTTTGGCAATTCCGAAGGCAATGGCATATATAAAGTTATTAACAACGGATAGAGAAGGGGGAAAAATGGACGGGAACAATCAGGTATTGACTGGCCTATCAATCTCTAAAGGTTGAGTGACTGTTTGCAGCTTCCCTCAAGTGTTCATCACCAATATAATCTTATTGTGTCGGCTGGCATCCTTCTTGCTGGTAAGATTTAACTGCTGTTCAATGCAGATGGAATCAGATAACTGCTCAAAGAAGTTGTGATAACTTGTTGACACTAAATGCTACCAGACATGATATAATTGAATCCTAGAAATAATCGAGAGTTGTGATATGAGTATTAGCCATTTTGAGACAGCAAATCAACAGTTACGGACAAGTCAGTTGGAAAAGGCAATTCTCAGCTATGAGCAGAAGATACAAGAAAACCCATCATCCCCCTGGCGTTATTATAACTTGGGGGAAGCTCTCAGTCAACAGGGAAGTTTTGAGGACGCGATCTCAGCTTATCAGAAAGCTGTTGAACTCAACGCCCATTCCCCTTGGTTCTATGACAGGTTAGGTACTGTGGAACTGCAAGCCGGACATTTGAGCCAAGCGATCCGTTGCTTTCAACAAGCCATTGCCTTAGAGCCGAACTTTTATGAATTTTACACAAATTTGGGGATGGCTCTCACCCAGCAAAACAATATTGTAGAAGCCATTTCTTCGTTTCACAAGGCATTAGAGCTTAAACCCAAGGATGCCGAAACCTATTATAATTTAGGACTGGCTCACGCGCAACAGAACCAAGGGCCAGAGGCGATCGCGGCTTACCATCAAGCCTTAGAGATTAATCCTTATTGGCCAGAATGTTATTTATCATTAGCCAAAGTTCAAGAACAGTGCGGTCAAACTGATGAAGCACTCAAACATTATCGTCGTGCTTGTCAGCTCAATCCTAATTTAATAGAAGCTTACGAAAAATTACGAAAATTATTAGAAGAGCAGGAACAATGGGAGGAAATCATTAGTCTCTCGCGTCGGAGTTGTCAGGTGAATCCTAACTCTGCAACTGCTTACTATAATTTGGGAACGGCATTAATGCACCAGCAGGAATGGAAAGAATCTGTAACAGCATTAGGTCGAGCTTGTGAACTTAATCCTAATTTAGCAGAGGCTTATGACCCGTTAGGGAAAGCTTTAGCGGCACAAAATGAATGGGAAGAAGCGGTTAGGGTTTATCGTCGAGCCGTTGAACTGCATCCTAATTATAGTCAGCATCAATGGGGTTTAGCTCAAGCACTGGTGCAAACTCATAATTTGGAAGAAGCAATTAGTGCTTATCATCAAGCCTGTGCTTTGAACCCAAGTTCGGCTGAGTTATATGATGAATTGGGGCAGGCGTTAGCACAATTTTATCAATGGGAAGAAGCGATCGCTGCCTATCGCCAAGCCTTAGAATTAAATCCAGCCAATCCGCGTTCCATTGAAAATCGCTTAGAACAAATTTTAGGCAAAAAACGCCAATTTGAAGAGGCTATCGCCTCCTACCGTCGCAGTCAAGATTTTAATCCTGATTCCTTTGAGTCCTATCAAAACTTAGGGCAAACCCTCCGACAACAAGGTGCAATTGAAAATGCTATTGTTGCTTTACGTCGAGCTTATATTCTCAACCCAGGTTCGGCCGTTGCTTATCACGTTTTAGGTCATACTTTTGCTATGCTTCAAAAGTGGGATGAAGCGATTAGTTGTTATCGCCGCGCTTGTGAGATTTATCCAGATTCTCCCGATATTAATTTACATTGGGGAGAAGCATTAGAACAGAAAGGAAATTATCAAGAGGCAATAGCTTATTTCCAAAAAGCAATTACCCTCAAACCGGACTTTGATTTGGCTTATGAAGGGATGGGTCGTGTAAATTCAAAAAAAAAAGGGAGTTAATTTAGAGCCTCTCTCTCGCTATCAAGAGATATTGAAAAACAGTCCTAATGATCCTGAGATTTATCAGGAGCTGGGACAAGAATTGCATCGTCAAGGCTGTTTAAAAGAAGCCATTGATTGTTACCGCAAAGGGATAGAATTGCAGGGCGAACCGATTCATTTATGGTTCTATCGGAATTTAGGAGAAGCGTTGTTAGAACTTGAGCAAGCTATTGGAGATTAGCAGAGCCAAACCTCCACTTTGATATCGAATCTAAATCATTGGTGTCGATTGATAAACTCCTTTTCAGATAAGAATGATAACGGTCTAGGAATTTTGCTTTCTGCTGTTCATTGCCGATATCTGACATCAAGCGTACTAGCCATAGGAATGTTTGAGTATAGGCCTGGGACTCCAAGGGACGCATCCAAGGTTTAACGGTGGGGCGTGAAAAATAGTTTTGCAGAAGTTGTTCGGACTCTTGCGCCATTTGAGCGATGGTTTCAGGAATATAGGGTTGGGGTTCTCGACAGCAAACTGTTGGCTGTTCTAAACAAACCGCGGCCGCCCCCCTTGAGGATAAATTCAGTAGCAGGTCAAGGGTAGCGGCTTGTTGAGAGAGTTGGGGGTTAAAGCCACCATAACGCTGCAACCAACTGCGCCGAAATAGAATTGTGTTAGTTCGGATGAATTGCCACAGTGTTGGTAACATCCAGGCATGAACCCCATGTAACCCTTCCCGTCCTTGTAAAACGGAATTAAAGGCTGCAATATTAATAGCCTGACTCCTACTGCCGGAAGGGGTTTGCCAAGCACTGAGGACTATTTCTAAAGAACCTGCTTTCTGTTCAAAGCAAGCGACTTGTTGGGCGAGTTTTTCGGGCAAAAATACCTCCGAGGTATTCAAAAAAGTCACAAATTCCCCTTGGGCGATGTCCAAACCGCGATTACAGGCGGCGACAATCCCTTGAGAGGGTTGATGGATGTAGCGGATTGAGGGATAGTCTGCTTTGAGTCGCGATCGCATTTCTTGCGTAAAACTATCATCAACGACGATAATTTCAAAGTCAGTCAGGGTTTGTTGGTAAACACTGTCAATGCTTTGACGCAGAGGGAGAGATGCAAAATCTTGCTTCTCTACATTGATGGTGGGGATAATCACACTAACTCTAGGGGTGTGGTTGGGAGAGAAGGGAGTTAAGTAAACAGTCGCATTGGCACTATTGCCCGCAAAATGACCTTGGAGAAAGGTTTGATTCTGTTGTGCTTCGGTTCCTTGAAATGCTTCTAAACGATGTCCTGGCAAATGGTTGTAATCGTGGTTTTGATGAATCGCGGTAATTAATTGACTGGCATTGATGACCGGAATCTTCTGTTTGAGGGCTTCTCCTACCATCCAGTTATCCCAGCCTGCGCGTCCAACGGCAAATTTTGGTAGTTGGGAAAATAGAGGTTTGGGGAAAACGAAATAATCTAAGGCTCCAACGCCACTGAAAGTTCCTGCTTGATGAACACGATCGCGTAAATTTTGTTCCCAATGGGAATGATGAAAGTTTAAGGGTTCAGTGAGATCCAGATTCCAACGTCTTCCTATGATTAAAAATTGCTGGTATTGGGTGATAACTTGTTGAACCGTTGGCAGGAAGTCACTGGTTAAGATAATATCCGAATTAACATAGGTTAATATCGGGTATTTCGCTTGTTGGGAAGCTTGGCAAAAAATATCATTTAACAGGGGAGTTCCGTGAGTATTGAGTTGGATGTGGGGAATGTGGCGTAAACCAAACTCTCTGGCAGTTTCTCTTGTTCCCTCATCATTTCCCAATAATATAATTTCCGGTTGGGGTTGCAAGTGTAACCAACTTTGAATGGCATTCCGTTGAATAATACCAATCTGACCTAGAAAGGGTTTAGGAACTGCAAAAATTGTGAGGTTTAATGTGGGTTGAAGATTAGGAAGAATTGATAAAGGGCTAGCTGTCATAATCTATCCTCACTAATCTTCTAGGGTTTCTGCTAGAACTTTTGCCAATAGTTTGACTATCGCTGCATTATCTGATTTAGATTTTGTGCTAACGGTGAGTTCAGGTTGGGGTTGAACTTGAGTTAATTGGGTTTTAGTTTGTTCCAGTTCCGTTTGGAGTTTGGTGATTTCTTCTTTCTGTTGATGAAACTTAGCAACATATTGTTCTAACTCAACTTGTACTTCATCCAGTTGGAATTGGGTTAGTTCCAATTCTTCTCGAACTTCATGGAGTTCTGAACGAGACTGATCAGATTCTTTTTGGGTTTGTTGAAGTTGGGTTTGTAATTGTTCCTGTTGGCTTTGAGATTGTTTAAGGTCGGTTTGGGTTTGTTGAAGTTGGGTTTGGAGTTGTTCCTGTTGGCTTTGAGATTGTTTAAGGTCGGTTTGGGTTTGTTGAAGTTGGGTTTGGAGTTGTTCCTGTTGGCTTTGAGATTGTTCTAATTCTGCTAATATTTGATCCCGTTGAGATTCTAACTCAGCTAAATTCTCTGCTTTTTGTTGCAGTTGATCTTGGGTTTGTTCCAACGTTCCCAAAGTTTCTTGGTACTGTAACTGTAAAGTTTCTAACTCCTGTTGCGTTGCCTGAAGCAATTGAGAGGTTGGGGATAGGGGTTGAACGGGAAGCACCCCATCCTCAGTTCTAACAGTCTGACGGACATAAAACGCTTCTCCCCAAGCGGGATGGTAGGGAGTCTCCTCTGCTACACGCTGGAATTGGTAGTCGGTGAGGAACTGATCGACTTGTTCCGCTAAGGCCCCGCCTTTAAACAGTTCTTGATAATGAACGGTGGTGTAAATGGCATCTAGGGTGTTGAGGAGTTGGGTAGCGCCTTCTAAGGCGAGGAGTTCAGCACCTTGGATATCGAGAATCAGAATATTAAAGTCAGTGGGAGACAGATCCAGTTCTTCAAGGAGAGTATCGAGGGTGCGCGAAGGGAGGGTAAGTTGTTGAGTTTCCTTGATATTGGGGTAAATTTTGCTGTACTGTTGCCAGGGTAGGATGGAACTGCTAGACTCTAGGGAAGTCAGATGCAGGGTCACGGTGTCGTTGTGGTTGGCAATGGCAGCTTGAACGACTTGAGTATTAGGACTATTGACAAAGTTGGCTTGGAGTCGTTCAACAGCAGTGGGGTTGGCATCGATGAGTAAGGTTTTAACGGTATTGGGGAGGTTGAGGCGTTTGAGGGTTTTGCCGTCGTAAGCGCCTATGGAGATAATACCGCGTGGGGTGATATTATGTTGTTGGCAGAGTTTGGGGAAGTCGATTTTCATAGAGGAAGGCTTGAAGTTTAATGCTTTTGGAGTTTATTATATCAGGGATTAGAATGAGGAAAAGCAACTTTAGCGTGAATTACCAAAGCATGATATTATTGCTATCTGATTTAAAATAACAAGTTGATATCCTAGAAAACGATGAATTACCTTGTGCAATTAAATATTTGCAGTGGCTGAGTAAAAACATTTCAACAACAGCATCTAGGAGGATTTCTTCAGGAATTCTTCCAGATTGATAGCGATGGATTGGTGTGTGATCAGAGGGGAACCATTTATTTCTCACTAGCATATGATTAACATATCGGAGTTTAAATTCAATAATGATATCAGGATTATCAGTAGCTAAAAAAATTTTAGCTGTAGGTTCTACAGATAAAAGGTCATCAATTTTTTGAAAAACCGTCTTTAAAGGTTGTTTAGGTTGTTTGTCTGTAAAACGTACATGAACACCAATTACAGTTTCAGAAAAATATTTTTCTGCAAATTCACACACTATTTTTTGAACAGCGGGTTTAAGTTTTAGATGATGACGCAGAATTTTTGTATCTAATCCTCCATAAGAAGTAAAAATGACAATATCTTCTGTGTAAGAACGATCTAATTCCACAACACATTTTTGACCTAAATATTGATCGTTTAATTTCCAAACAAGAGGAAATTGCATAACTTGATCGCTAGGGTCAGTTAAATGATTGAACCACATTGCAGGAGCAACAGTTTTTTGGATATAATTGGGAATATCATAGGTATGCTGAAGACTACTATCTATATTGATAAGCTGAAAAAATTCAAAAAAGACATTTTTGGAGGAATGGCTACTGTACCAATGATCATTCCACTCAACGATTAGTTTTCTGTTAGTGGTTTGAGCATATTTAATAGCTGCGCTTAAAGCCGATAGTCTATTTCCTAGTCCTGCTATTCCTTTAAGGATGATATACTGAGCCATACCATTAAATTAAGTGATGGTTGAATATTTTTTGATGTCGCGATCGTACCATGAATCAGTCCCCTTTCACAACACCTATCGTTTTGATTATCTTTAAAAGACCTCAGACAACAAAGCAGGTTTTTGAGGTGATTCAAACATTACAACCCTGTCAGTTATTCGTCATTGCTGATGGCCCCAACCCTGAACACCCTGGAGAAATTGAAAAATGTGCAGCTACACGGGCGATTATCGACAGACTTGACTGGAAGTGTGAAGTATATAAAAATTACTCTGATATTAATTTAGGGTGTAAAAAACGGATTTCTAGCGGGTTGGATTGGGTTTTCAGCCAAGTTGAAGAAGCAATTATTTTAGAAGATGATTGTATTCCTCAACTTAGTTTTTTTCAATTTTGTCAGGAGTTATTAGAGCGATATCGCCATAATGAGCGTGTTTTTCAAATTACAGGAGAAAACACTCATGGATACCGTTGTGCAGATTCTAGTTATTACTTTTCAGCCTATAGCTTTTATTGGGGTTGGGCTACTTGGAAACGAGCTTGGAAATATTTTGATGGAAGTTTGAAACAATGGCTCCAGGTACGGGAAAGTCAATGGTTACAAGACTATTTAGGAGATTACCCATCGGCTCAATATTGGGCTGAAATCTTTGATTTAACTTATAATGGATTTAATTCTTGGGGATGGGCTTGGACGTTTACTTGTTTTGTGAATCAAGGTTTATGTGCAGTCCCTAATCAGAATTTAATTTCTAATGTTGGGTTTGGGGAAGATGCCGCCCATACAACTTGGGAAGTAGATGAAATTGCAAATTTACCCACCCAATCTATTGATTTTCCTCTACACCATCCGACGAAGGTTAAAGTTAATATTCAGGCTGAAGCAGTGATTGATAAAGTCAGATTTACAGGTCGAAAATATCTCAGGGGAATGCGACAAAATGCTATTGATTTATTTAATCAAGGACAGTATGAATCGGCGTTAGAGATTTGGGAAAATTGTATTAATTTTAGACCAGATTTAATGAATTTAAACGATGAAAAAGCCCGATGCTTGCAGAAACTAAGAAATTATAAACAGAGGATTCAAAGTGCAAACAATCATAAGATTGAAAAAACAGCCAATCAGCAGCGATTTTTAGTCTATACAATGGGAAAAGTAGGTTCAACTTCTATTTCAATGTCTTTAAAAAAGTATGCTGAACAGGTCTATGATATTCATTTCTTAGATGAAAAATATTTACAGAATAATATGCACAAGGGTCATTGTGTTGATGGCTATTTTGTGCTTAAAAATTGGTTAGGAAAACCCTTAAAAGTTATTTCAATGGTCAGAAATCCGATTGATGTCAATATTGGGGGATTTTTTCAAAATATCGAGATTTATTATCCCCATTTAACCCGAGAACAAATCCAGCAGTTAAGTGTTGAAGAACTGATTGACAAATTTGGGACACTAAACCCCAATTATCCCCTGGGTTGGTTTGAGCGAGAGTTTAATAAATCTTTTAATTTTGATGTTTATTCGCAACCTTTTTCGACTTTGGGATGGAAAACCTATTTCC
>NZ_JADEWV010000434.1 GCF_015207455.1 Microcoleus sp. LEGE 07076 | reverse complement strand
ATGCTGCCTTCGGTAAAAAAGACAGGTTTTTTCTCAATTTGAATGGCGTTGATAATACTGAGGAGCTGTTCCTGTTCGGTGTAGCGAATTAGTCTTGAACTGAGTTTTTCAATCGCAACACGCTTAGGTATCGAATAGCAGATTGCTATTCCATCTCGTAGATCAAAAAATCGCACCTTTGGGTTAAGGTCCGGTATCAACGTTGCCGCACTATGACTGCTCATCAACATGTGATTGCTCTTCGCGGCCTGATCAGAGATTGCATGCGTCTGTTTCAGGAAATCGAACTGCCACTCTGGATGGAGGAAGGCATCTGGCTCATCAAGCAGTGTCACGCAGTTCTTGTTTTTAAAGAGCTCTGCAATTGCAAGAATGTAGACGGATTGAAACTGTCCATCGCTGAACATGCCGATATCAGAAATCTCTATCCCGTTCAATGTAATATCCATCGATATTTCACCAAGCATACCCAAAATCTTAAGGTTATTGAACAGCGCAAAAAGTTCATCGGGCGCTCTATCTGCGAATACCCGGCGAAATAGGCCAAAATCGACTGTTAGAACGTAGGCGTCTTTTTCCCGATCATGAAGCGCGCCGGGCGTTGCTCCGTCCTTGATGCAGCTAACGAGTTGGTCAAGAAACTCCCGCAACGCTCCAGCGGTTCGCCAAAACAGATCGGAGGGGTCAAGGTGATCGAAGCGTCGCCTCCGCGCAAAAACTGGTCGGCTGATCGTGAGCCGAGCACTCCCCTTGTTCCCCAAAATACCGAGTTTCGCACACAGGAATTGCCGAGAGGGCCGATCTTCCGGCAGGAGTAGAACCAGCAACAGCAGTAACTTCTTGTAGCTAGGACCTATTCCGATGAACCTCGGAGTTTCGGTTAGGGTAGCACCCCGGATACGCGCGCGGAAACGTGTCTCAAAGCGCCCAATAATCTCCGCGACATGAGTATTTTGCCCAGAATAGTATGCGACGATATTATCGGGTAAAGGTATCCTACCCACCGTACGCCGGCCCTCGCCGTTGATCGTCAGTTTACCCGGTTCGCCATCGCCCCCGCGCTGCCAGCAAAACTCCGCTTTGTCGTCATCGATGACATACACAAGCCGATAGCTGAAACTCGGCCCAGGTTCGTCCGCGTCAAAATCATAGAGGTGCTGAAATATCTCGATCAGCGCTTCGAGGAAGTTGGATTTTCCCGAACCGTTCTTGCCGACAAAAATGTCGATGAAGCCATCGCCATCGAAGTCCAGCGAGAAGTCTTTGAGGTTCTTGTAGTGGCTGATGAAAACCGACTTCAGGCGCATGGCCGATCAAGCCACGGCTTTGGAAGCGACGGCATCGGCGAACTGCACCTGTTGCCTTTGGCTTTCTGCCAGTCGTGCCTTCAAAACCTCACAAATCCCGAGGAGCTGAGCCACCTTCTCCGCTATTCGTTGTTGCTCTTTAATCGGAGGTAAGGGCACCAAAAAATTTCTCAGCGGACGCAGAGCAATTGTTGGTTGGGCCGTCCCCGTTGTGCTCTTTGAGGCTTGTTCATAGACGAGCGGTGAACTTAAAAGCCATGATGTGAAACGCAGGTCCATATTGCTGACTGGTTTCAAAATCGCGATGTGTCGTTGGACGCAAAATTCTCTGTCGGTATCAACAATGGCCGGTCGACCGTAGGTAGCGCCTACAACAGTGTACAGAATGTCTCCCTTTGCGGGGGTTCGGTAAGGCGCCAGAGATTGGAAATATGTCTCAGGCACGAGTCGACAATCTTCGAAATCAAGGGTTCCGGTTGTAACATTTCCGATCGTTAGGAAGGCAACGCCTCTGTCCGCTTTAGGAG